>NZ_CALJSP010000090.1:0-3796 GCF_937975875.1 Veillonella dispar
GATTACCTTGCGCTTGCGTGTGTACCATGCTTGCCAGAAGATGAGAAATATGAACATGAGTTAAAAATTAACCCACGTGGGACAACCTGAAAGGCGGATATATAGGGCTCTATTACTTTATTGTTTACCGTAGAAATGATAAAATAAAGAGTAATGTAGTTTATCGTAATAGAAAGAGGAACACATATGCGAATTCAAGGGATTTCTGGATCTCGTGGCGTTGCAGTAGGCAATGTATATAGATATATTCAAGAGGAAATTGTCATTCCTGATTACACTGTAGCAGAGGATCAGGTAGAAGCGGAAATTGGTAAGTTTGCTGCTGCTATGGCATCTACCTTAAAACAATTGGATACTATTCGTAAAAAAGCGTTGGATGAAATGGGGCCAGAAGAGGCGGCTATTTTTGAAGCGCATATGCAAATTGCTCAAGACCCATCTTTATCTGATGGTATTAAATCCCTCGTTGAGTCTAGCCATACTAACGTTGTAGCGGCTACAGCTCAAACCATTGAAACCTTTGCCAATATCTTCCTCGGTATGGAAGATCCATACATGCGCGAACGGGGTGCAGATATCAAAGATATCGGTGATCGTTTGATGCGCAATATGTTAGGTATGAACCCTCGTGGCTTATCCCATATTTCTGGGGAGGTTATATTGGTGGCTCATGATTTGGCGCCATCCGATACGGCATCTCTAGATAAAAATGTTGTAAAAGGCATTGTAACAGCTGCTGGTGGTCCTACATCTCATGCGGCTATCATGGCACGTACATTGGAAATTCCTGCCGTTATGGGCGTTGGTGATATTGAAGGCTTTGTTGATGGCAAGAAAGCCGTTGTACTTGGTACAGATGGTATTGTCGAAACAAATCCATCTGATGCGGATTGGGCTGAATACACAAATCAAGCTACTGCATACCAAGAGGAATTAAAACGCTTGCGCGAATCTGCCAATCTTGAAGCTAAGACTACAGATGGTCATTATGTAGAATTATTTGGCAATATCGGTAAGTCTAAAGATGCTAAACATGCTCTTACAATGGGCGCACAAGGTATCGGCTTATACCGTACAGAATTCTTGTATATGGAAAATGATGAATTGCCAGCAGAAGATGTACAGTTCGAAGAATATAAAAAGGTTGCAGAAGATATGCAGGGCCAACCTGTTATTATCCGTACCATGGATATCGGTGGCGATAAAGAATTGAAATGCCTTGATTTGCCAAGTGAAATGAATCCATTCCTTGGGTATCGTGCGATTCGTATTTCCTTGAATCGTCCAGATATCTTCAAAGTACAATTGCGTGCGTTATTGCGTGCTAGTGCCTTTGGCGATATTCACATCATGTATCCTATGATTGCTTCCGTAGAAGAAGTGAAACAAGCGAATGCTATGCTTGAAGAATGTAAGGCAGAACTTACAGCAGAAGGCAAAGAATTCAATAAAGCTATTAAGGTTGGTATTATGATCGAAGTACCAGCGGCGGCTGTGATTTCTCCAATCTTGGCTAAATACGTAGACTTCTTCAGTATTGGTACCAACGATTTGTGTCAATACACCTTGGCAGTAGACCGTATGAACGAATCTATTGGCGCTCTATATCAACCATTGCATCCAGGCGTATTACGTCTTATCAAACATGTTATCGATGCGAGCCATGAACAAGGTAAATTTACAGGTATGTGCGGTGAACTCGCTAGTGATCCTGTGGCTACCATGATTCTATTAGGCCTTGGCCTTGATGAGTTCTCCATGACAGCGTCTTCTATACCGCTTATTAAGAAAATCTTGCGCTCTGTTTCTAAAGCAGAATGTGAAGACGTGGCCAACAAAGCACTTTCCATGGACACAGCTGAAGAAATTACAGAATATGCTAAATCTGTACTAGCTGAAAAAGGCTTACTATAATTCTGTTGTATAGCAAATAACTTTCAATATACTTGAATTGAAATGCTTGAAATTGATACAATATATCTATTAGAACGTATGGGATAGGCACAGCCTATCGAGATAGAAAGAGGTTATCATGAAAGAATTAACAGTAGAAATTACTAACGAATCTGGTTTACATGCTCGTCCTGCTACAGCTTTCACACAATTGGCTGCTAAATATGCTTCCAAATTGACAATCGCTGCTAATGGCAAAACAGCTGATGCTAAATCCATTTTGACTGTATTGACTTTGGGAGCTACAAAAGGTACATCTGTTACATTGACAGCTGACGGTGCTGACGAAGACGATGCACTCGCTGCATTGAGCGAATTCTTAACAACTAACCACGACTAATACAATGTGGTAATACAAAGGACTCTACGAATGTAGAGTCCTTTTTTGTTGATACATATTTTATGTATATGTATATGTATATGTTTCATGGATATGTTTTATGTTTAGGTTGATTTGATTAAATGTTACCTTTAATTTAATATGGCGAATTTACAAAACTATTAGCGTGTAGTTTCACGTAAAAAAAGAAGAGGCGGTTTAGCCTCTTCTTTATTTTCCCATGTTTGCAAAGCGCTCTACAGCCTTTGTAAAGTCGCTAATGGTTTTTTCTACGTCACCGTGTTCGATACCATCTCGTACGCAGTGGTTGATATGCCCTTCAAGGACTACTTGACCTACTTTATGTAGTGCAGACTTAGCTGCATTAATTTGGCTCAACACATCTTCGCATGGAATGTCTTCTTCAATCATTCGATCAATAGCTTGCACTTGACCAAGGATTTTACGCAATCGACGATGTAGATTTTCTGAATCCATACATTGTTTCATAATACTCCTCCAATGGGCATGTTTTTTATCATCCTTATTATTATACTCCATGTAAAGTTTGTAATACAACTTAATAAGTATACCTAATATGCATTAAATCTACATATATAGATTTATATTGTATATGGATGTATGTGAATATCTGTATTCAAAGGTACATTTAAATATATACTTTTAAAATAGCATGGCATGTATTTTATATTATACACATCTATTTAGACCTTGTAATATATATCTTCTTCTTAATTGATGTGATACAATACATTTAATACACAATGTGTTTGTATATGTATATAAGGTACTGTAATGCATATAGAATTTAAATTTGTCTATAGGTATATACTACGGGCCTTTATGAAATAGGTGAAAGCAATGAAAGTGTTTCGCTACCTTCGGAACCTAGTGGTATTTGTGCTAGTTATGATACTGGCCGTGTTTATATATGATGGATACCATAGGGTTCAAGGTACAGATCGTGAAAGTAACGCGCATACAACTGTTGAAAAACGCATAGAACAAGGTGAAGATACCCTTAGTCGCACAGATCGTATTATACGATTATTTACCTTTAAAGAAAAGGTAGAGGCGGCCCTGAACCAACGTGTTCCTAAGGAACATTGGGTAAAGGGGGATGTTATTCCTGAATATACAAAGAATGCACTCATCGCCATAGAGGATAAGCGATATTATAAGCATGGTGCTATAGATGTACTTGGTATCATTCGCGCCTTTTATACGAATACCATCGCTGGTGAAACTGTAGAGGGCGGCAGCACCATCACACAGCAGCTTGCAAAAAATCTGTACTTTTCCCAGGAAAAGACCATGAACCGCAAAGCAGCTGAGGTTTTTCTGGCACTGGAACTGGAACGGAACTATACTAAGGATGAGATTCTTGAACTCTATGTAAACAGCATTTACTTTGGAGACGGATACTACAATGTCGGAGAAGCCAGCGAAGGATACTTCGGGAAACCGGCAGCAAAGATGAATGATTATGAGTGCACGCTTCTG
>NZ_CALJSP010000091.1:0-5636 GCF_937975875.1 Veillonella dispar
GAAGGGCGCGTTGTTCTCCTTTATTCCTGTAGGTGCATTTGTGCATGGCCCGACCGGATGCGGCAAAGGATATTTGTGCCGTATGGCTTACGAACAGGACGGTGCGGTGTATGAATATAATTGTAAGCTCATATCCGAAGAAAATCTTGAAATTGAGCTTTTTGGAGACAGTGAAAAGGGAGGAATACTTGATTTTATCGGTTATAGGGCAATAATTTTGGGGGATGTGGAAGTTTTGTCGCCCAAATTGCAGAAAAAGCTTGTTGCAAAACTCAAAACGGAAGATAAGCTTTGTATTGGTCTGTCGGAATATTCACTTGAAGAATTAAAAGATAATCAGAAAATAACTGATGAGTTTTATTATTATTATAAAAGTTATCAGGTTGAGGTTCTTCCAATAAATGAAAGACCTGAGGATTTGCAGGCTTTTATTGAATATTACCTTGAACATTATAATAAGAAATATGGAAGAAAAATTGATTTTTCGCCAAAGGCATTAAACTGTCTGCTTAATTATGAATGGAAAGAAAATATAATAGAGATAAGATACACAATAGAAAGACTGGTATTAACGGCAGAAGAAAATATTATTGAGGTTTACAATCTGCCAGAGAAAATGACGGAAAAATCAGCACAATTGTTTCTTGAGGACACATGTCTGAAAGATATGATGGAACTTTATGAAAAGGGAATTATTTGTCGTGCATACGAAAAATATCATACGACAGTTGAAGTTGCAAAAAAGTTGGGAATAAGTCAGGCATCTGCGGTTAGAAAAATCGGAAAATATGTGACTGAAAGATAAAGGATTTTTGCTTTTGCAAATATTGATGATTGACAATAAATAATAAGTATACAGTAATGAAAGGAAGGCTCGGCATGAAGAAATTTAATATAACAATAAGCAGGGAATTTGGGTGTAATTCAAGAGAAATAACAAGAATGCTTGCAAGCAGACTTGGTGTGGAAATGTATGACAGAGATTTGGTTGATATGGCGGCAAGAAAAGCGGGAATCAATCTCGATGAATTTGCGGATGCAGACAAAGTAATAGACTCATCAGTTGAGAAACTTACAAGGAGATTCGGATACGGTTCTTCAAGCAAATTTTATTCGGATGAGGCGATAGAAGCACAGAGTCAGGTTATAAGAGACATAGCAAATACAAAAGACTCAGCTATCTTTTTCGGAAGATGTGCTGATTATGTGCTTAGAGAGCATCCTAATACACTGAATGTATTTTTGTATTCTTCATATGAAGCGAGAATAGAGCATCTTAAAAAAGCATATTCGCTTTCAGGCGTTGAGGCAGAACATCTTATAAAAAGGATTGACAGACAGCGTCACAATTACTATAAATATGTAACAGGCGTAAACAGAAGTGACAGACATTTGAAACATGTTATGCTTGATGTATCAAAATTTGGAGAAGAGAAAGTCGTGGATATACTTTATCATATTGTAATGATGGAATTTGGAGAGTAGCGATTTTTTACTTTACAACATTGTCTGCGGATATTATAATTAACTTTATACAAATTTAATCATACAGGGGGAGAATATGAATAAGATACAGCTTTTCCGCAGAAGATATATCCCGGATGAAATAAAGGCATTTCGAGTACGTCCGGCATATGGCACGCTGCCGAGGTATCAAGAATGGCGATATCCTTGCGGTTTTTCATGGTCTCGAGCACGGTCGAGACCAGATAGCCGGCGTTCAGCACGACCGCCTCGCCCGGCTCGAGATAGATCTGCACCTTGTACTTGTCGCGTACAAAACTTTTACTAGAAAAACCGACGATTTTGCTCTTGGACGAACCGACAAATTATCTTGATGTAGAGCATATCCAATGGTTGCAAAACTATTTACAAAACTACGAAAATGCGTTCATCTTGATTTCTCATGATATGGAGTTTTTAAATTCCGTAGTCAACGTGATTTATCATATCGAGCAAGCAGTTTTAACGCGTTATACTGGCGACTATCATCAGTTCCAAGCGGCTTATGAAGTGAAAAAAGCGCAAGCAGCTAAGGCTTATGAGCGTCAACAACAAGAAATTGAGCGCATGGAAGACTTTATCCAACGCAATAAGGCTCGTGTAGCAACGCGTGGTATGGCAAATTCTCGAGCTAAACGGTTAGAGAAAATGGAGATTTTGGAAAAGCCAAAAGAGTACATTAAACCAAGTTTTGGTTTTAAAGAAGGCCGTACGCCAAGTCGTTTTATTGTAGAGGCCTTTGGTTTGGAATTAGGCTATGATGAACCGTTGACTCGACCAGTAGACTTTCAAATTGAAAGAAATAAAAAAATCGCTATTCGTGGCGTTAATGGTCTAGGTAAAACGACATTATTGAAAACAATTTTAGGGTTATTAAAACCGGTGAGTGGTGAGTTGGTAAAAGGTGATTTCTTACAAATTGGGTATTTTGCTCAAGAAGATACACCATCCAATTCTGAAACTGCCTTAGATTATATTTGGAATGAATATCCGGCAATGACTAATGCAGAAGTACGTGCAGCGCTTGCTCGTTGTGGCCTTACTAACGAGCATATTACATCGCAAATGCGCGTGTTATCTGGTGGTGAGAATGCAAAGGTTCGCTTATGTAAACTGATGCAAAATAAGTACAATGTACTCGTATTAGACGAACCAACGAATCACTTGGACATTTATGCAAAAGAAGAACTGAGTCGTGCTTTGCGTGAGTTCAAAGGAACTATCGTTTTAGTAAGTCATGAACCTGAATTTTATAAAGATTGGGTTACGGATATTTGGAATATTGAGGATTGGACGACGAAAATCGTTTAGGAGGACCGATGAATCAACGTGCAAAGGACGGGATAAAGCAATTTTTAGCGGCTTTATCTGTTGATACTGAGGCGCCAGAGCTAGAGAAAACACCAAGTCGTGTAACAGAATTATATAGTGAATTATTCAGTGGCGTAGGATTAGATACAAAGTCAGCCTGGGGTGAAACATTTAGTACTGATTATAAGGGTCTTGTAGCGGTTACAGGAATTCCTTTTTACTCTATGTGTGAGCACCACTTGTTGCCATTCTTTGGAACCGTGGATATTGTGTACCAACCTAAGGATGGGTGTGTGGCAGGGCTTAGCAAGTTTCAAGATATTGTTAATATTCTTAGCCGGAGGCCGCAACTACAAGAGCGGTTAGCATCAGAATTAGCAGATGCAATTATGAATGATTTATCTGCTCATGGTGTATTCGTACGCATTACATCGACTCAGTTGTGTATGCTTATCAAAGGGACCATGCAGCAAGATTCAAAGGTTATTACATTAGAAAGCCGTGGTGTACTAGCAGAGACTGGCACATTACGAGATGAAGCGTTGGCAATGTTAGGTGGAGGACAGGCAAATGTTTAAACGTAGAAATTACACATGGAATGATGGCAAAAGTTTATCTTTGTGCGATCGTACCCTTATTATGGGGATACTAAATGGTACGCCTGACTCTTTCTCTGATGGTGGTAAATTCAATACTCCAGAAGCGGCAGCAGCACATGTAACGCAAATGATTGAAGATGGTGCTGATATCATTGATTTAGGCGTAGAATCTACGCGCCCTGGTTGCACACCATTGACAGCAGATGAAGAAATTGAACGCTTAGCCCAATTGATAGACCCTGTACTACATGCATCTACAGTACCTGTATCTATCGATACCTATCATGCTAAAACTGCTGATTATGCACTTTCAAAGGGCGCTCATATTTTAAATGATATTTGGGGCTTACACTATGATCCTGATATGGCAGCAATAGCCGCAAAATACAAGGTACCTGTAATCATCATGCACAATAGTAATGATACAAACTATGGTGACATCATTGAAGATATGAAAGCATACTTCTTCTTTGCTGTAGATAAAGCCTTAAAGGTTGGTGTAACACCACAACAAATTTGGCTTGATCCAGGTATCGGATTTTTTGGTAAAACAGAAGAACAAAATATTGAAGTTATGCAACGTTTAGGCGAATTAACGGCTTATGAATACCCTATTTTACTTGCCCCTAGCCGTAAGGGTTTTATCGGTTCTATGTTGGGCGGTTTACCTCCAGAAGAACGCGATGAAGGCACGGTAGCGGCTTGTATTACGGGTGTATTCCAAGGTGTTGATATGGTGCGTGTTCATAATGTGAAAATGCACAAACGCGCCTTGGCCGTAGCAGATGGCCTATTACGAGGTGAATAATGGATAAAATCGTTTTAAAAAACATGGCATTTTATGGATACCATGGCAATTTGACATCTGAACAAGAGCAAGGACAGCGCTTTTTTGTAGATGTTGAAATTACTACGGATCTTACAAAGGCCGGTCAAAGTGACCAGTTAGAGGATTCTATCAATTATGTAGAAGTATATGAGCTTGTAGAATCTGTTATGACTGGAGAAAAACATAATTTATTAGAGCGTTTAGGTGCACTTATTGCCGACTCTTTATACCAACATTATCAAGGTATCGTTGGCTTATCTGTAACGGTGCGCAAACCATCTGTACCTATTGCTGGTATCCTAGATTATGTTGAGGTTGTCACTACAAGAGGTCAAATTTGATGTATACCTATTACATCAGTGTAGGTTCAAATATAGGTGATAAAAGAGGATATATTAATTCTGCTTTTCAGCTATTACAAGGGCATGAGACAGTTTCAGAGGTTATTAGTTCTTCTTTGATAGAAACGGAACCTTGGGGATATACAGATCAGGCGTCATTTATTAATGGCATGTGGTCTTGTAAAAGTACTTTGAATCCTCATGAAATGTTAAGTGTACTTCAGTCCTTAGAACAAGGGGCTGGTCGTGAACGACTCATTCACTGGGGACCACGTACATTAGATTTAGATATTATTTTGGCTTTTGATGAGGCCGGTTCTATGATTTCCATTTGTGATGAAACTCTAACTATACCGCATCCTTATTTTTGGGATAGAACCTTTGTCTTAGAACCTTTACATGAGTTGTTACCAACTTTTACCTATAAGGGGATGTCAATTAGCGAGCGATTAACTACATTAAGTTTGGCATAGAAATCCACAAAGATATTAAAAATAAAATTTACAGTTATACCTAGAATTGGGATAATATTAATAGGGACTTACTGTAATGGCAATATATTATTACGTTTTATGCTTGGGGATTCATAGGGAGTATAAATGAATATAAAACGTATCGGTTTGTGCATACTAGCATTAATTGTAGTGGGGCTGTCCTATTGGCTTGCAGTAGGTGGGAATTACGATAGTAAAACAGTACGCATAGACCCAGAAGAGCATACATTAGTAAATTCTAGTGATGCCATCATTTCAAAACGAATATTAGCGATGAAGTCCATCGACTCACAAGTGTACTTTCTAGGTTATGAAGGGTATGGTATTTATAATTTAGCTGATAATACACTTCGGTTGATGCCTATTACCTTTCGTGGTCAACATATAGAGCCACCGAAGACCGAGAATTACCAACGTGGTTTACGAGAGATTACTATGGTAAAAACTTTCTCTGATTTTAGTGGTCCAGAACAATCCGTACTCAAGGATTTGTTGGAATCTACACCTCTCCGTCATTGCTCCGCAATGCCACCTCTCCCAAAGGGAGAGGCTTTTGGCT
>NZ_CALJSP010000092.1:0-14309 GCF_937975875.1 Veillonella dispar
TCCGAGAAGCAGTCCAGAAACTGGCTCATCCATACAGCGTCAAAACCCGTGGGAAGACGTAATAACAATATGCAATGGGTTAAACTTCCTCCAAAAGTATACTTTGAAAAAAATTCAATTAGATACTTAAGAGATATGAAACATATGGAAAAAGCCATGATCGTTACTGATAGAAGTATGGTAAATCTTGGTTATGTTGAAAAAATCGAAGACGTTATTAGAAGAAGACGTAATCATGTAGATATCGAATTATTCTTTGATGTTGAACCAGATCCAAGTATTGATACTGTAAGGGAAGGGGTAGAATTAATGAGAAAATTCGAACCTGATTGTATCATTGCTTTAGGTGGGGGATCATCAATGGATGCTGCTAAAGTTATGTGGTTAATGTATGAAAACCCAGAAGTTAACTTTGATGATATCAAACAAAAATTCATGGATATCAGAAAACGTGCTTTCAAATTCCCTGAATTAGGTAAAAAAGCAA
Source organism: Veillonella dispar (assembly GCF_937975875.1). Classification (GTDB taxonomy): domain Bacteria; phylum Bacillota; class Negativicutes; order Veillonellales; family Veillonellaceae; genus Veillonella; species Veillonella dispar_B. Next base: position 488 of record NZ_CALJSP010000092.1, read on the forward strand.
AAATGATCTGTATCCCAACTACATCAGGAACTGGATCAGAAGTTACTCCTTTCGCAGTTATCACTGATAAGAAAGAAAACAAAAAATATCCATTAACTGACTATGCTTTAACACCAACTATCGCTATCGTTGACCCTGAATTCGTAATGTCATTACCAGGAGCAATCGCTGCTGATACAGGTATCGACGTATTAACTCATGCGGTTGAAGCTTATGTTTCAATCTTAGCATCTGACTTTACTGATGGATGGGCTAAACAAGCTGTTAAATTAGTATTTGAATACTTAGAAGAATCAGTTAAGAAAGGTACTCCAATTGCTAGAGAAAAAATGCATAATGCTGCAACTATCGCAGGTATGGCATTCGCAAATGCATTCTTAGGAATGAACCACTCATTAGCTCATAAGATTGGTGGGGAATGGCATATTCCACATGGTAGAACAAATGGTATCTTATTACCACACGTAATTAGATATAACGGAACTATTCCAACTAAATTAAATATCTGGCCAAAAATTGAAAACTATAAAGCTGATGTTAAATTCATGGAATTAGCTCAATTAATTGGATTAAATCCTAAAACTCCAGCTGAAGGTGTTGAAATGTTCGCTGATGCTTGTGAAGAATTATGTCACAAAGTAGGTGTTGCATCTAACGTAGAATCTCAAGGTATCTCAAGAGAAGCTTGGGAAGAATCAGTTCATAGAATTGCTATGAATGCTTACGAAGATCAATGTACACCAGCTAACCCTAGAATGCCTATGGTTAAAGATATGGAAGATATCTTACGTAAAATTTACGATTACAAAAATAAATTTGATAAATAATAGTTAAGGTAGGTATGTCCTACCTTTTCTTTTTTATATTTTTTGTAACGGAATTTATTCACATTTTATTATGAACAACAAAAAGAAGAATTTGAACTATATGCACAATTAGCAAATTATGAAACGCAGTTTTATGAGTAAGAATTTCTCTTAAGAGAAAGTTCATAATGAATTCATCAGCTAATTTTTCTTTCAAATGTTCTAACTTCTTACTCATGAATTCTAACTCATCCTTCGCTCGTGAGTCATCTTCATAGGACAAGAATGAATGAAGTAGATTTAGAACATCTTGATTTTCTACAGAAATAATTTCCTTCCAATCTTGCAATGTCGTTTTACGCCCAATATTCTTTACTTGTTTGCGATACTCTGTTGGTGTTATACGGAAATGCTTTTTAAAAGCCACATTAAAAGCTTTAACATCGGCAAAGCCACAATCACTCGCAATTCGTGCCACAGCCTCATCGGTGTTAATTAAACGAAGGGTAGCCTCTCTCAGTCTCAAACGCAAAACATATTCAACAAAGGAAATCCCCATTTGCTTTTTAAAGAACTGAGACGTATAGGCAACATTATAGCCCCCTATTTTTGCAATATCTTCCAACTCTATTTTCTGCTCATAATGTTCATCAATATAGGCAATCATTTTATCGAACGTTGCTGGTTTCATATCGCCAGGTCTAGCATTTTCATGAACCTTTTTAATGGGATCAAATTCTCTAAATACATCCCCAGACAATGCTAAATAATGATGCTCTATCCACATTCGATGTACCGGACTTTCACCTTTAGTCATCAATAACATCGTCATAGCTGCATGATGCCGTAAGGTTGTAAAAAATTGATTGTGACGAGTACTATTATCTGAACGCAATACAAATTGATAGGCGCCAAAATCTGGATCATACTGTTGGTAAAATTCATTTCCTACATGAATGGCAAAGGCAATGACATCCTCTTCCAGAGCTAATGTGGCATGTCCCACTTGAGGAGAGATAATGACCACATCAAGTGGTTCCATCGTAAATGTCTCACCATTACAACTCATTTCCATTTGGCCTTTTAATAGAATAAGAATCTCCGTCTCACCATGCCAGTTATAATGATATGTGCCAACTCTATATATGTTACTGCTAAACTCTATGTAATTATGTTTATATGAATAGTCGAAATAATCCATAGATATCCAATCACTCCATATGCCAAAATGCATCCCTTATAAATTCAAGGGATGCATTTATTATGATATATTTATTTAACTACGGTCAACAGCATCTTGAAGTTTTCTCGAGCATCTAAACTGTGCGGCACTTCAGATGGCATAATCAAGGTTTCACCAGCTTTCACAGTATGTTCCACATCACCGACGACGATGTGTGCCTCACCATCAAGGATTTGTACAATCGCGTCACCTACAGTTACATGAGTAGAGATTTCTTCGCCCTTTGGTAACGCAAACAAGGTAATACTGAGGCGTTCATTTTGGGCTATCGTAATACTAATCACTTGTCCTTCTTTATACTCTAAACGATCGCCTAGATGTAAAATTTCGTTGACTGGGATATTTTTTGTGAAAGTCTTACTCATAGAAATCACTCCTTATATAACTATATAATGGTAAAAGTAATTAAAAAGTAGATTGAAATAAATTTTGTCAAAACTCAATTGATATAACTAAAAGGACTGTCCTTTTGTTGACTTTATTATAAGTTAATTGAGATTTAATTTCAGTGTCTACAGCAACAGAATTGAAGTAATTTTATATACTTATATAAACAAATAGACGAGGCCTCCTTAGAGACCTCGTCTTGTTATTTATATCTATTAATCTTACAAATATTTAATATGCTTAATTTTTAAATGCTACATATATAAAACTTGTAAGTCCATATATTTTAAACCGCAGGTAGTAATCCTAATAGATACACATCAAAGGTATCGCCCGGATGTACTTCATGTACTCCACGAGGAATACATGCGAGGGCGTTCACCGTATATAAGCCTAGCATACTACTACTGTTAAAGTGACGATTCGCGACAAAACGTGGTGCCCCACCGCCAAAGATTACTTTACCTTGTACATACCGATCAAAAGCATTACGCTTAAAGATTTCTGAATCCATTACGCAGGCTACTACTGGTGTGGTCCAGTTTTTTAAGCCTTTATATCGTTTCAATGTTGGCGCTACGATTAGATGCCATCCATTGAATGCAGCCCCTGGATTACCAGATAGACCAAAGATGATTTGACCTTTCGGCGTCACTGCACCATAGGATGCCGCACCTGGACGCATTTGAATACGTGCATAAATAGATTTAGCCCCTAATTTCTCATAAATAAGAGGCATCGTATCAAACAGCCCTACGGATACACCGCCAGAGCTAATGATAATATCAGCATCTTCACTGAGCTGTAACACATGGTTAATTTCAGAGTCTAATTCCTCTGGAGCATCACTGACATGATAGTGCGTAATCTTATGAAAGCCTAAATCCTCCAAGAGTCCACAAATCATAGCTCTATTAGAGTTATAAATTTTACCAGCTGTTAAGCTTTCACCAGGTTCAATCACCTCATGGCCAGAGGTAAGGACTAGCACGCGAGGCATTGCATTGACAGCAATCTCAGTCAACCCCAGACCAGTCAAAACAGTTTGTACCGTAGAGGTTACCTCTGTTCCACGAGGAATCACAATAGTGCCAGCACTACATTCCTCACCTTGAGGGATGATATGATCGCCACATTTGTATTTACCTTGAATTGTGATTGTTGTACCTGGTTCTCCGGAGCCAACTACCTGTTCTTGCATGATAACAGTATCACATGTATCCGGTATAGGTGCGCCCGTCATAATACGTACTGCATGACCTAGTGCAACAGGTTGTTCCCATACAACGCCGGCGCCTATAACACCGTCAACAATATACTCATTACAATCCGCGGAAAAGGCAATGGCATACCCATCCATCGCTGATTTTGAAAAGGCCGGTACATCTGTGGGCGCAACGATATCCTCTGCCAACACATATCCCTTAGCAGACTTAACATCAATCATTTCTACTTTATAAACTTGCGTATCTAAGGCCTTCTCCCATAATTGAAGGGCCTCCTCAACAGTAACGACGGCCATGTAAACACCTCATCATTTCCTGTATGTGACGTACTAATCCAGGTACGTCTTGGTCTAACTTGCTAATTTCGATTATAGCTACTCGATCGATAGAATCTGAGATAAGCTCTTCTGTATGTCCTTCTTGCGTAACCTCTATAATAGGGGCAATGCCTTGGGACCTTGTTTCTAGTATAACTATATCCACAGGCATAAACTGTGATATTTCATACAGATTTGATTGTTCTTTAGTGCGTATACGAATCGCTGTTTCATTAGGGCCTGCAATAGCCACCGCATCAGCGCCAGCTTTATAAGAAAGGTCTGTATCGGTCCCTTCATGGTCCATTTGAAAGCCGTGTTTATCACTCTTTACAACACCTACAGAAAACCCAGCTCGTTGTAACTCAGCTACAAGACGGGTTACTACCGTAGTCTTACCTGTTTTACGTTTTGATGCTACTACACTTATAACTGGAACTCGACGAAACTCATTTTCTGCTAATGCACGAGCCCATTGATAGTCATCATAATGATTTACATTACTTAGCTCCCAATCATAATCACTGGCAGCAATAGATTCAACATGACCAATCGTATCAAGGGCATGCTGCAACGATACGTCTTTACCGGCTAGAATAGATGGAAGTAATGATACAATATGAGGTCTATAAATTCCCGCCATAGGTTCTGGCTTACCTCTAGAACCAGTAGGAACTATGACATTCCAATTATTATGATTCACTTGATATAACCAATCATAATATAAATCCATAGGCATAAATGGCATATCTACAGCCATCACCGCATAGGCAGGACTCATTCCAACAGCTAGAGCACTATAAAGTCCCCCTAGAGGACCACATCGCTCAATAGAATCCCGAACAATAGAAACTTTATTCTTCTCATCGTTCGATAACGTATCAATAATATGAGTCTGAATGGCATGTCCTAACCGATCATCATCACCAATGGAGATGATGATATCATCCACATCCGCTTCTAATCCCTTACGAAGTGCATGAGATATGAGGCTTTCACCATTAACCCAAGGCAATAATGCCTTAGGTTGCCCCATTCGAGAACTCAAACCACCAGCCAAAATAATTAAACCTAATTTATCCACGACGTCCTAAACCTCGTTTAACACCTTGGTAGATGAATAGTAAAACAACAATATTTAAAATCCCATCTGGCACCATATAAGAGGCATTATAAATCATGGAGTAAATCCATGGATTTTGACCTTGAGGTGCATAGCTAGCGAACACAACGGCACCGCTCACAACAGTGGCGATCCAGCGCAATATAATACCAACAATAGAACCTGTAATGAGTCCAGAAATAGAATCTTTGAAGTAACCACATACACCTATAGCACCATAAGCAACTAGATAATCCAATATAATACTTAAATAGTGTACAGATGATTTAAAGCCTAAAATAAAATGTAAAATACCATATACGACGCCAGCAAAAATTCCCCGTGCACCCCCCCAACGATAGGCATAAATCATGAGCGGCACCAAAGCTGCAGCCTTAATAGAGCCTCCTTGAGGCATATGAAAAATCGTAATAAATGATAATACCTGAGCAATTGCAATCGCCACACCTGCTTCTGCAAGCATGCGAGTTTTGGACTGATCCATGTCAATCAACCTCCCTTTACCATATATATTAATGTATATAACTTGCATAATCTACTTGTATTGTACTACAGTTCGTTTCTGAGTCCAAACAAAATATTCGGAACGTATTGAAAATTTTACGCGACTCTTGTATAATGGTACAGGTTCAATTTGTAATACTCGAAGGAGATATAGAAAATATGATTAATACAACGAACATCTTTGATTATGAAGACGTGCAATTAATTCCTAATAAATGTATCGTAACTAGCCGTAGCGAATGTGATACACATGTTAAATTAGGTAATCGCACATTCCGCTTGCCAGTAGTTCCTGCAAATATGCAAACTATTATCGACGAAGAATTGGCAGAAAAATTAGCTCGTGAAGGTTATTTCTATATCATGCATCGTTTCCAACCAGAACGTCGTATGGATTTTGTTAAACGCATGCACGACCTTAATTTATACTCTTCTATTTCCATTGGTGTAAAACCAGAAGAATTTGCTTTAGTTGATGAATTCAAAAAAGCAAACTTAACACCTGAATACATTACAATCGATATTGCACATGGTCACTCCAACGCAGTAATCGATATGATTCAATACATCAAAAAGAACTTGCCTGGAACTTTCGTTATCGCTGGTAACGTAGGTACACCAGAAGCAGTTCGTGAACTTGAAAATGCTGGTGCAGATGCAACTAAAGTTGGTATCGGCCCGGGTAAAGTTTGTATCACTAAATTAAAAACTGGCTTTGGTACTGGTGGTTGGCAATTGGCTGCTGTTCGCTGGTGTGCAAAAGCAGCTACTAAACCTATCATCGCTGACGGCGGTATCCGTGATCATGGCGACATCGCTAAATCCATTCGCTTTGGTGCAACTATGGTTATGATTGGTTCCCTATTCGCTGGTCATGAAGAATCTCCAGGGGAAGAAAAAATCGTTGACGGCAAAGCAGTAAAAGAATACTTTGGTTCTGCTTCTGAATTCCAAAAAGGTGAACGCAAAAACGTAGAAGGCAAAAAAATCTTCATCGACTCCAAAGGTTCTATCTTTGATACATTAGTTGAAATGGAACAAGATTTGCAATCCGCTATTTCTTACGCTGGTGGTACTACTCTACAAGCAATCCGCAAAGTAGACTATGTACTTGTTAAAAACTCCATCTTCAACGGCGATCGCTAATATAATATTAACTGTAAAAGCCACAGGTTATGTCCTGTGGCTTTTTTGTACCTCATCAATGTTACATATAATGGTTTACATATTTGTAATAATATTGCTATATTAAAAAAAAATTAGCCCCAAAGACATTTCGTCTTTGGGGCTATTATTTAAGCTTCTGCTTCCTTTGATTTTTCCATTAACATATAAGCGTATTTACCAGTACCTGCACTTACTACAAGTAATGCAGTCAATACGATAAATGCTACTGTAAGACTTGTGCCATGAGCAATGAAACCAATCAATGCTGGCCCCATCAAAATCCCCATATAGCCAAGCATGGTAGATGTTGCCACAGCTTGTGTCATAGGAATTACATTTTGTTCCCCCATGGCAGAGAACAAGTTTGGTACTACCATAGCTAAGGAAATACCAAGTAATAAATACGTATACATAGAGCCATAACCTGGTAAGAATACGATAAGCCCCATTGCAATAGCACCTAATAAATACCCACCAACAACAACTTGTTTAGATGTTAAGTGTTTGCCAATTGTATTCCCTAGCAAACGGCCGATACACATAGTACCATTAAAGAGCATAACACCCATAACGGCCTCTTCAATAACGATACCTTTATCTTCGAACAAGTATAATGCACTCCAGTCCCCTACGGCACCTTCAACCAAGTAAGATACAAATGACAATAGGCCAAAGATAATAGCAATGGGATGGAAAGATAATGGGCTTTTAGATTTTTTAACAACCTTTGCATTTGGATCACTACCAAAGGTCAACATAAATTGGCTAATCACAACCATGGCAATAAACAATACGATGAGAAGTCCCCAAATACTTTCATTAACAGGTAATGATAATATTTTTAAGAGAACAAGCAATACACCGGCACCTGCAAAGCCACCTAAGCTCCACCCACCGTGATAAGCACCCATTAAATGCTTTTTACTTACCTTTTCGGTTAAAATAGCTTGTAAGTTGGCAGAAGCACCACTAAGGCCTACACCAATACCAAAAAAGAACAGGGCTACTGTTGTTGTAGCAATAGTAGGACACATAGTAACGATGGCAAGAGATACCATACCAATAAAGCTAGCTAACAAAACGACTCTCTTACACCCAAAGCTTTCTACAAGCTTACCTGCTATAGCCATGGATAAACAAGAACCTACACCGAGCAACAAAATCATGGAACCTAATACATCTTCACCAATACTAAGCTTTGCTTTTAAATATGGTACAAAGCCAGCCCATAAAGCTGTATACATACCTGGAATAAAAAATCCCCCAAAGGCACCACGAATATTTGCTGTTGAAATAGAAACTTGATTGCTCATTACATCCTTTCTGGCTTCTAGAACCGTCCGGCGAAGAAAGGCCCTTTTTATCCGCAACGCACTAAAACTTGTACCTTAGCAGGAAACCATTTTAATTACATATGATTTATTATTGGAATATAATAACCCTCTTTACGAAACATGTAAAGAGGGTTTTGTAAATTTAAATTAAAATTAAAAAAGTATCCATATTCCTACGCAACTCGTAAGTAATGCCACAAGAACTGGCACGGCTGTGCGTTTAAGTAAATCTACTGATTTAATATGTGCCACGCCTGCTACACCGACCATTACGGGGCTGATTGGGCTAAGGAACAAACCTAAGCTTGCCCCATTTTGCATGACTAGCATCGTTGTAATCGGATCAAGGCCTAGATGAGCTACGATATTAGGTACTAGTGGAACCAAAGTAAATAATGGCGCTACATTGCTACCTGTCACCATACTTAATCCTAACATACCTCCTCCAAGAACAGAGGTAAGTCCAATAGAGTTAAGAGATAATGTTTGTAGCGCACCAACTAAGGAATCAATAAGGCCTAAACTAACTAAACCTTGCGCAAAGATTTGTCCCCCTATAATAAGTGTCACTGCATAAGAGAACTGGTTCCCCATACCTTCAAAGAAAATAGTTGTACTCTTAAGTACTGTCCTCAGATTTCGATGACGAATTAATTCAGCTAATAAAGCTATACCAAAGGCAAGCATCATAGCAAGGGTAACATTCATCTTCACCCCAGGAAAGCCATATTGACTAAAACCCAAAATAAAACACAATGGTAATAATGGGAATATCATATACGGCTTAGGCCCTATTGGCGCCTCTGGAATACTTTCACAAGCATCTATAGCCTTAGGTTCCTCCACCCGGTCACGATATTTCTGCCAGAAAAAGTGTGCTATAGCCGTCACAATGGCGACTAAGAAATAAAGACGCAACTGGTAGCCTACAAAATAGTTTGGCACGGGCATATTCAAGGTCTTTGCAATAAGTAAGGTAGATACTGCACCTGGCCCCACATCCATGAGATGTCCCGTAGCAATAACCGCTGCCGCCCCTACAGGGCTTACACCTAATCGAAGTAACACAGGATACATAGTGACCATCATAAGAAGTGCAAGGCTCAATGGATTAGGTACACAAATGGATAATCCCATATTGAGTAGAAACATAAGGGCCAGTACAATATATGGGCGATTTAGACGATATAAAGGACGTATAAATGTATGTGCCAATCTCGTCCCTGCCCCAATATGCTCCATATATTTTGCATAACCTGCACAGGTCATAATCATGAGGCCCAGATTGACTATGTTATTTGATGTCGTTATTCTTACGATATCCATTGCATCAAATATGAGAACTCCTGTGGATTGGTCACCAACTAATATGGCATCAATCCAGCTCGCCTCATAAGCGATGAACATCATAAGAATTCCTAAGCCAATCAAAATAGGTTGTGGCTGGTAGCGCTTCATCAATAAAAAGCCTGTAATAGCAATTATGATGAGACATATAACTATATTCATAAGTACCTCTCATAGAGAATGTATTAGACTTACAGCGGATTTATATCACAAATACTACACTTGAATTATACTTATATAATACTTGTATCATACTTGCATCACATCCAACTTATACCTATATTATACCTATACTATACGGAAAATATAAATAAAAATACAATGAAAAAGCACCATTACCCTTAAGATAACAGTGCTTTTAAGATGGAGATATCTAATTGATTTTATTATTAAACATACAAACATCTAATCTATTAGACGGATTAGTACATAGATTATTACTTATATAATTAAATAGTTTTTATTTATGTTCTTTCAACCATGCAATAGCATATTCAGCATATATCGCTGATGCCGCAGATAGTACAGTATCATCCATATTGAATCGATTATTATGATGATCGTAGGTAGCCTCGATTTCAGGGTTTTGAATACCAATAAAGGCAAAGCACCCTGGTTTATCTTGTAAATACCATGCAAAATCTTCCCCTGGCATTACTTTACGCATTTTAGAAAGTTTGTCTTTACCTAATGTATCAATAACGACACGTTCCGCCAATTCACTGGATGCAGGATCATTAATAGTAGGCGGTACTTTTTTTACATATTCTAATGTAGCAGTTGCTCCATAAGCCTCGGCAGTATGTTCTACTACGCGTCGTATGGATTCTACATAATACTCTTCTTGGTCTGGGTCAAAGAATCGAATGGTCCCCCCCATTTTAGCTTCACCAGGGATAACATTCCATTCAGATCCAGAGTGAATGTTACCAATAGTGAGTACAAGAGAATCTAAGGCACTTACATTACGAGACACTACGGTTTGCAAGTTCATAACGATAGCACTAGCTACTACAATGGCATCAATCGCTTGATGTGGCTGTGCACCATGGCCTTGTTTGCCTTTTACATTAATAGTAATCTGGCTACTTGCAGCCATACGAGGACCTTCTTCTACAGATATGAGTCCTGCTGGTAAGTCGATCCATACATGGCCACCAAAAATGGCATCTATCTTATCATACCAATCACCAAATTTGATGAAATCTGGCGCCCCTGCCCCAGTCTCTTCAGCAGGTTGAAAGGCTAAATATACATCGCCTTCAATGCGATCTTTCATAGACATTAACATCTTAGCAGCGCCTAACAAAATAGCCATATGACCATCGTGACCACAGGCGTGCATTTTGCCTTCAGTTTCTGATTTATAGTCTACTGTATTATGTTCGTGAACAGGCAATGCATCAATATCAGCGCGCAAAGCAATGGCTTTACCAGGTTTATCACCGTGGATGATACCAACTAAGCCGATGCCACGCTCTGTATCTACATGAACCTCTACGCCCATAGATTCTAATTCTTTAGCCAGTGTCTTAGTTGTTTCAAACTCTTCATTACTGAGCTCTGGATGTTTATGAAAATATCTACGCCAATCTTGAACGTAGCCTTTATATTGTTCAATTAAATCGCGACTATGCATGGTATCGCCTCCTTATAAAATCCCTTAATCAAGGGGAATAACAGGGTAAAAGTAAAAGAAAACGACAGGCCACGCCATGTCGTTTTCTTTATGTCTTATCGGTTGCGCAATACTGCTTGTACCGCTAAGGATACAACAGCTGTTGCAACTGCCACAGCAGCCGTAATTTTTGCTGTTGTGAAAAGTTCTTCTTTTGTAGGTTTTGCTTTTGTAGCAATATCTAATGTTTTTGCTACAGCAGGAACCAATACTTCGTTACGTAAGGATTCTGTATTCATATTTACTCCTCCAATATAGACTGTTTCTTCTAGGGTAACACGAATGAGAACTAAAGTCTATATATTCATCGATTTATTTCAATAATTACACGGTTACGCAACTATTTTAAATGATATTTATGAAAGTTATCCTTAAAATTATTTTGCCGCTAACTCTTCAATAGCTTCAGCTACAATAGCAATCGCTTTTTCCAATTGATCTTGAGGAATATTAAGAGCTGGTAAAAGACGTACTTTATTTTTCGCAGACAAGCATACAACGCCCTTTTCAAGACATTTCGCAATGACTGCTTTTGGATCTACTGTAGTTTCAATACCAAGCATGAGGCCCATACCGCTTACACCAAGGATACCAGGTTTACCAGCTAAAGCAGCTTTTACATAGTCCCCTTTTGCTTTTACAGAATCTAAGAATTCTGGTGTTAAACGATTAATGATAGTATTGCCTGCTGCCGCACAGATTGGATTGCCACCAAAGGTTGTTGCATGTGCACCAGCATTTAACACATATTGCATCTTTTCATTGAATAATGTAGCCCCCATAGGAAGGCCGCCTGCTAAACCTTTTGCAGTAGATACTACATCTGGCTCAATGCCAAATTGTTGGTATGCGTATAGACTGCCCGTACGGCCATTACCAGTTTGTACTTCATCGATTAACACGAGTTGATCGTGTTCATGAGCATATTTTGTTACTGCTTGTACGAACTCTTTATCTAGTGGCATAACGCCACCTTCACCTTGAATAGGTTCCATCATGATGGCACAAACTGCTGGATTATCAAGAGCTTTTAAGGCCGCATCAATATCATTAGCGGGTGTATGAATAAAGCCTTCTGTAAATGGGAAGAAATGTTGATGGAATACATCTTGGCCTGTAGCAGACAAGGTAGTAATAGTACGACCATGGAAGCTATTAACCAATGTGACGATGACATGACGACCTTCACCGTACTTGTCATGACTATATTTACGAGCTGCTTTGATGGCACATTCATTAGACTCTGCACCAGAGTTAGAGAAAAATACCTTCTTCATACCTGTTTTAGCGCACAATTGTTTTGCCAATTCAATTTGTGGCAAAGAATAGTATAAATTTGAAATGTGGTTCAACGCATGAGATTGCTTTGTTACCGCCTCTGTCCATTCATCGTCATCGACACCAAAGGCTGTTACACCGATACCAGATCCAAGATCGATGTATTCTTTACCATTTACATCCCATAAAAGGGACCCTTTACCTTTTTCAAAACATACGTTAAACCGGCCATACGTATTGGCTATATATTCTTTATCTTGTTGTTCAAAATCGATTGTATTACTCATTACATCCTCCGAACGTACGGTCGCGCCGTCGTCTATCTATGTGAAAGGTAACGATGGTAATATACAATTATCATCATCATACCTACTATATTACTTTACAAACATGGTGCCAAGACCTTCATCAGTCAATAACTCAATAAGAATAGCATGTGGAATCTCACCATTGATGATAAATACCTTTTGAGCTCCTGATTTGATGGCCTCTAAGCAGCAATCCACTTTTGGGATCATACCGCCAGCGATAATCCCCTCTGCTTTTAATTGATCCGCCTCTGCCATAGTGATTTTAGAGATTAGAGAACTAGGATCATGCACATCTCGTAGCACACCATCAATATTGGTCATAGCAACCATTGTTTCTGCCTTAAGAGCACCGGCAATTTTTGCGGCTACCGTATCAGCATTGATATTATATGTCTTGCCATCAGCCCCCATACCAATGGAAGAAATGACAGGAATATAACCTCTACTGATAACATCGTCGATAATACTTGTGTCAATCGTATCGATAGAGCCTACATAACCAAGCTCATCATTTTGTTTATGAACTCGAATCATATTACCATCCACACCACAGAGACCAACAGCCTTACCACCAAGGTCTGTTAAGTCTGCTACAAGGCCTTTATTAACCTTACCGGCTAATACCATTTGTACTACATCCATTGTCGCTTCATCAGTGACACGCAAACCATTTGCAAAACGGGATTCAATTTTCATGGCATCTAGTGTGCTATTAATAGCTGGACCACCGCCATGAACGAGCACAACTTTTACCCCTACCAATTGAAGTAGCATTAAATCCTTCATAACGGATTTTTTTAATTCTTCATCAATCATAGCATTGCCGCCATATTTAACGACAACATATTGATCTGTATATTGTTTAATATATGGAACGGCCGCAGTTAAGATATGCGCCCGCATTGCATTTGTTACGTCCTTCATAGTTCCCTCTCTAACCTAATACTAGGCCTGTATCCTCTCGTAAGCCTAACGCGATGTTCATACATTGAACGGCAGCACCAGAGGCACCTTTACCTAAATTATCGAAAATGGCATTAACCATGATGCGTTCATCATTACCAGTTTCTGAGGAGGGACCCTGATGGAATCACGCCGGAA
>NZ_CALJSP010000093.1:0-7738 GCF_937975875.1 Veillonella dispar
TGTACCGCACTCTAAGCAACCAGCGAAATCAAAGGCTAAATCGCCATTCTCTTGTAATGTATATAGACCGGCAGGACAGCCGTTTACGAGTTTCATTTTCTCTTCAAGGCTAAAGCCAGCGCCATCCACAATGATATGAGGAGACGTTTCATCTACATAATATTTATTGGCGCCCAAACGCTCTTCTAGTTTCATAGGGAACGCACCCCTTTCCAAGCATCACGAATCAAGGTAAATAGGCCAATGTCTCCGACACGGCGCATAATTTTTTTCATCATTGGTACTGCACCATCACCGTTTACAGTGAATACGTCGCGCATCAAATTGTTAACAAATGCTGGGTATTCATTGAAAATACGCGGATGGGTAGCGAGGAATTTAGGCATATTTTTGTAACGCTTCAAGTCCTTCAGTAACCAAGAACTCTTGATTTGACGTTCATACAATTTAGCTACGCGATCCATGTTTTCGTCGCGCAACGCTACGTTAACTGCATCTGCTGCGCACATACCGGACTCGATAGCAAGGTCCATACCACGAATAGTATACCCAAGGTTCATACACATACGTGCCGCATCACCAACGATAATATAACCATTACCGCCCAATGTAGGCATCGATTTATAGCCCCCTTCAGGTACGAGGTGGGCGCTATGTTCTTTCAATTGACCATTTTTCAACAATGGTGCAATTCTTGGATGGCTTGTGAAAGCTGAAAGCATATCGTCTACAGAACGATCGGCTTTACCGATGTCTTCAAGGCCTACAACCATGCCCACGGAAATGCTATCTTTATTTGTATAAATAAAGCCGCCCCCCAATAAACCAGAGGTCATATCGCCCAAAGTAAGCCATGCCATACCATCATCACCAGACAGCATAAGGCGATTTTCAAGATCTTCTTTCTTAAGTTTATATACCTCTTTTACACCTACTGCCATTGTACTTGGATCTGTAGGAGCTGTGAGGCCAGTCTTTTCTAATAATAATGTATTGGAGCCTTCTGCGATGATAACGAGTTTTGCATACACTTCATCATCGTGGCATCGAACGCCTACAACGCGTTGTTTTTTGCCTTCTCCTTCAGTAATGAGGTCTGTTACTTGTACATTGGATACGAGAAGAGCCCCTTTTTTCTCAGCCTCTTCAGCAAGCCATTTATCGAATTTAGCACGTAATACTACGTAGGACTCTTCATTCGGTTGACCATCTTCGTAACTGTACTCAATAGTCGTCATTTCATTGCCAGCACCGATAGAAATGCGTTCTTTTGTCACCTTACGTTCCAATGGGGCACGGTCTCTAAAGTCCGGTACTAACCGTTCTAAAGAATGTGTGTAGATACGTCCACCCATCATATTTTTAGCGCCTGGTGCGACACCACGTTCAATGAGTAAAACCTTTACCCGTTGCTCCGCAAGGCGTAACGCCGCCGCAGATCCTGATGGGCCTGCACCAACAACGATAACGTCAAATGTTTCATTGCGATCAATTGCCATATACTCAGCTCCTTTAATCAAAGCTTAGACTTACATAAGTTCATATAGTATATATATTTCTCTATTAAGAACTAAAATACCTTTAAAAATTACCACAGAAAAATGAATATATTCTATATTATTTAACATTGTCTTGTAAATAGCTCTATAGGATGTATATATACTCATTATATGCTTATACTATTGCATACTATTCATTACCAATAGGTGCAACAAAATTCATCAATTCGTGAAATTTATAAGTTTATCTAGCTTTCACAGTGAAAGTAGCGTATGATAAAAGTAGGAAAAACCCTATACGGAGCAACACGCGTATAATACGACCGCATAATGCAAGACCACGGTCAAGGTTAGGCACTCATTATTTTGGAATTACCAGAGGAGGCCATATGGACCCGTTAAGAATCTTGAAAGCATTATCAAATCCACATCGGTTAGATATTATATTGTGGCTAAAGCACCCAGAGAAAGAATTCGGTGTACAAGTACACACTAATACTCTTATCGATTTCCCTAACAGTGTGAGCGTTAAGAGTATTCAAAAGCGCTGTGGTGTATCTCAATCTTCCATCTCTACATTTATGAGCATCTTAGAAAATGCGAAACTCGTAGAGTCTCGCAAGATTGATCAGTATACCTATTTCCGCCGTAACGAAGAAGTAATTCGTGAGTTCGGCGAATGGTATAACAAAGAGGTATCCATCCAATCGGACGATATCGACAAATTATTAGAAACGGTAAACTTAGAAGATACTTCGTATCCTTTGACAGACCTAACAGAGGAATCCTCTATGCCTGGCGAACAACTCGCTGTCGAAATCAATACTAAGGGATCCGATCATGATGAAAACAGGAAATAACATTCTCCCTCACTCACCATACTTAGGGATAAAAAGAAAAGAGCTATAATACACATGCGATTATAGCTCTTTTTTATTTTTAATCATTCAATATATTTTGTAAATCTCGCCGATTATAGTAAATATGACGAACCTCCATTACATCTTCAATTACTACATAAAAGATATAAAAGTTGCGTACTATAATTTTATAATATGTATACTCACGTTGTTTCTTACTCGGATATACGGCAAAAGATTCTGGACAACTTAATCTTGTGTATATAGCAGCCTCAATATCTGTAATTAGTTGATGAGCGGCTTCTCTATTATGCAGAACATAAGTTATATAATCAACAATATGATTAAACTCCTCTTCAAATAATGGTAAAATCGTAAGTTTATATTTCCGCTCCATCGATTCTCTCCCTTACGCGACGAAATACATCGGCACCAGAGTATCGAATTTTACTTTCTTTTGCTGCAGAATCAGCTTCATCCAAGGCGTACTCAATAGGATCTGTTAATGCTGAATATTGTTCAATACTCATTAACACCATAGTTCCATATCCATTCTTAGTTAAAAATACAGGCGAATTTGTTGTAATAACGGTTTCTTCAACTTCAGGAAATTTATTACGCAAGTCTGATACAGGTCTAATATTAATCAATATATACACCTCCTTATATCATAATTCTATCATTATTTTATTAATTTTACTAACAATATTATGGCAATCAATAGTTCAACTAAAAATGCCCTCCAACAGGAGGGCATCTATTATATTAGAATTATACTTCTTCTATCGTTGTGCTTCATAGGCTCTGAATAGTTTAGATAATAATTCAGGTGCCAAGCGCAATAGGTCTGGGTTTTCACAGAAGGATACGCGTAATTGTGTTCTGCCTGGATTATCTTCACCTTTTTTACCGCTATAGAAACCATTGAGTGGAGCCATGAGGAGTGTGTATTCTTTACCATCATCAAGACTAATAGCACCGTGTTCAGCACACCAAGAGGCAAATTCTACACCATCAAAGCCCGGTTTCGCTACCTTCCGTACGTCGATAACAAAGTAAATAGACGCTTCTGGACGAGATACGATGAAATCAGGTTCGACCGCTTTGAATCCTTCGTGAAGTTCAAAGATCATTTGACGGTAGTAATCACGTTGTTGTTCATACCAGTTATGAAGCTCTGCATAGCTTTCATGAGCCAAAGCACCAAAGATATATTGACCTAATGTATTAGCACTAAGGTTCGCTGTATATTCGGCTACAGATTTTTCATAGCACAATTTGTTATCCGTAATGATAGCGCCAATGCGTAGGCCACAAGCGTTCCATACCTTACTAGCTGTTTCAAGGCTGATACGACGGCCTTCAATGCCAGGAACATCCTTATTGGTTAACGCCCAAATACTAGATGTTTCCTTACCTTTTTCGTAAGCCAATTCGCGATAGGCTTCGTCAGAGATAATCCACAAATTATGTTTAACACATAATTTTGTATATTCAATCAATGTTTCTTTACTGAATAATTGACCTGTAGGGTTATCGTAAGGAATGATGAGCAACGCACCTGGTTTTGTATCAATGATACGTTGTTCTACGGTTTCAACAGATGGCAATTCAAATTCGCCGTTTTCATTAAGTTCACGCTCAACAGTAACTGTTTTACGGCCAATGCGAAGACCTACCGCATCATAGTTTGTATAAGATGGGTTGAACATTAAAAGAGGGCGTTCCTCTTCGCCAGCACCACCACATACGCCAAGCATGATGATTTCCATCGCCATAGATGCACCATCTGTTACGAGTACATTAAGGCCTGTTGTATCAAAGCCTTGGCTGCGCAAAATGTGAAGGAATGCTTCGCGGCATTCATCGGTACCTGTCGTTGGTACATACGGTACAATGCCTGTATGGAACGGGCTATCCACACCGCCCAAATCGAACAACCGACGCTGCATGGCGGGATGCATAGGACGCATTACATTACCAATAGAACCATTCACCAAAATTGGTGGGTTCTTACGTTCCAAGAATTTAATTTGTCCTAGGCGAATGCCAGATGGCTTTCGAGCCATCATATACGGCGACAATTCTGGTTGTTTCATTCAGATCCAACTCCTCTAAAAAAGAAACTGCCTCGATAGGGAGGCTATATTAACTGTAAAAGTAACAAAACCACTACATACATGCGGTAGTTCTGTTCTTTACAAAGATAAAGTACTAATATATTGATATATATAGATACTTAATATTATAGTGCTTTTACTATAGAAAATCTATAGTTTTATAACACAGACTTATGTTCTTATCGCTCATATACCATTTGTGTCATAAAGTAAATGCCTCGTCCAATGTGATAGGTTTTAGCCAGTATTGATTCATAAGCTCCCTCTCTCATCTGCAACTTACGATTTAAAGAATGTTTATATTAAGTATACAGTAGAAAATATATTACGTATATAAAGAAAAGACCGAGCCTATCTGAACTCGGTCTTTTATGCTACATCAACAATTAAATCATCAAATTATCTGTCGATTGTTTTACGTCCATGATCGTTTGTGTTCGTATTCTTTGTAGCTTTAGCTGTATGTTTTGTTGTAGAAGCCTTAGTAACAGGTTTTACTTCTTTACCTTTAGCCGGTTTAGCTTGTTCTGCTTTCACAGGTTTAGCCTTTTCTTGTTTTACCTTTTTGGGTTTCTCTTGTTTCACTTTCACAGGGTTTTTAGCATTAACTGCCGCACCTGCTGGTTTTACAAAAGCATTATTAAGGTTTGTCGCCACTTGCAATGCTATGTCAGAGCTTGGCGTAGATACGATGGATTGGCCTGCTACAGTTACAGTGCCACCACTATAGGATGCAGAACCTGGTGCGATTTGGTTGTTATGGTACAACCGTGCCAATTTACCAGCCATGTAATACGCCCGTTCTTCCCCTGTATAGCGGCCACTGCCTGCTGGGCTATAGATATTGTCACCGTTGACGTAAACAGCGCCATTAGACACATTTACATGATTTCCAGAGTATGTGTACATGCGGGAAATATTATTATTTACCCGATCAGACAACTTAGGATGGTTATTAGGTGCCACTACTTGTGAAAGTCCTTCACGATAGTGCTCCCCAACCTTGTTGCGTAATACCGCCATAGAACCAGCTGCACCGCCCACATTGTATGGAGATTCGCTTAAAATCTTGAATCCTAGTTCATCGGCTGCTTTTTCTTGGCTCATTGTAAATACTTGGTTAGACAAGTAGTTGCCCGCTACGTTAGATAATAACGCGGCCCCTTCGCTACCACCAGCTGCAATACCTACAGCTGTAGATAGGCCGATTTGCTTTCTAGCGCCATTGATAATATCTTTATGCTCACCATGAGCAATTTCATGGGCCATTACATAGGCCAGTTGATCATCATCAAGGGTATCCAAAGCACCTTTATTAACAGACATAACGCGACCAAGCGTTGCAAAGGCATTAAACTCTGTATCAGGGTTTGCATAGACAACGTAAGAACGTTTTACGCTAGGAGATGCCTCTAATGTTTTCAAGATGCGTTGTACGCGCGCTTGCGCTGCACTATCGTTTAAGTAACCTGTTTTCTCCTTAGTACGCGCCAAGCTTTCTTGTTGACCTTGTTCAGAATTATCCATTTTATTTAAAGCAGTGGATACATAAGCCATGGCAACAGCGCCACCAGCCAATGTTTGTACTGCACTAGATGCAGCATTCACAGGTGCTGTTTGCATAATAGCAGGCGCCATTGTCGCTGCCATAGCTACAGATAACGTAGCTGCTGTAAGTTTCTTGTTCATTCTCTCAACCTCTCGAATTGATTAACCATATAGTAATAAAACAAATTATCACACTAGATTTACACACTATGTATATAGTATCTCTTCATGGTAAATATAGAATGAATAATGGAACAATCATTCATTTATCCTAAGATTTTCCAACGGATTATTGATCATTCAAACATTGCTGACTATTGATCTGATGTTACTGGTTTAGCTGAAAGTACAACCGCTTCTTTACCATCTTTAGAAATAGCACCACCATGCGTATAGCCAACTACATCAAAGCCCGCTTCTGCACACTGCTCTGCGATGCTTTCATAATTTTCATTCTTACCACGTGTACACGTAGAAAGATGGACGGTAGTAACACCTTTTTTCTTGAAAGACTCAATCTTCTTAGCTAGATCGCCACCACTGTGCGTGAAACCGACCAACTCAATATCCTCGTCTGCATAACGCTCAAAGGAATCTGCTTTATTCATAAATGCTTTTAAACAACCGCCACAAGAACAGCGCTGCATTGTATCCTCATTGACGAGAACTGCAATTTTTTTAGACATAAAACCTCCTATTAAAGTATAGTTTGAACTTTAGTATAACATATGTATTGAGAAATGATGTATCTTAAAGCACATAAGATAATGATAAATATATAAGTAAAGATATCGTAATTTAATATTAATTAAATACTGCTAGTTTTATATCTCTCCAGTAAATGGTTAAATAAAGGTATTTAAATTACTAGACCATTGTTTATAACAATAAATGATACAACTTGATTTCTTCTTTTCATAGACCTTGAAAGATACTTAACGACCATAAGATTTGAATAGTGATTACAAGAGTAAAATAATCTACTCATTACATCTTTGAGCTACAAAATATTGCCTTCTTATCTATATAGTTAAGGTAAGAATTCAGATAAACAGTATCTATAAAATTGAGGTTTGAACGCATATATGCTATCATGGAAGAAAGAAGGATTGGGATGGAGAAACCTAAGTTTGAGTTCTATACAAGACCTAATGGACATAATGAATTTCTAGAGTTTTATAATACACTGCCTTATAAAGATCGTAGAAAATTAATGGCTACTATTGAAATGATAGAAAGAGAAGGCATGATTATAGCCTTTCAACTAGAACTTGTAAAAAAGTTAGACTATGAAATTTATGAAATACGATCTAAGATATCAAGTAATATACAACGTGTATTGTACTTTCATAAAGATAATAATAGATATATCATAACTCATGGATTTACTAAGAAAACGCAAAAAACGCCCGTAAGAGAAATTCAACATGCAAAAGCAATTAAAGCAGAATACGAGGAGGAACAATATGCCAACCATAAAATTTGACGATTTTCTGAAAGAACAATTAAAAGATCCAAAATTTAGAGAAGGATATTATGAGGAACAGGCTAGACTAGAAAATGCGGTAGCTGTTTTAAAAGCACGAAAGGCTGCAGGACTAACACAACGTGATTTAGCGGAAAAATCTGGTGTCCCTCAATCCACAATTGCGAGAATAGAACAAGGTGCCAATACAAGTTTAAGCACTATGTGTAAAATTGCATTTGCTTT
>NZ_CALJSP010000094.1:0-6743 GCF_937975875.1 Veillonella dispar
CTTGTTGGCTACAGCGGGCAGGATGTACAGGTTCACAAGTATTTGATTGAACAGTCCATAGAAACGCCTGAGCGGCAAGAGGTGGAACTACGCAAGTTGCAGTCTATGATTGATTACTGTTTCTGCAGTAATTGTTTGCGTAAATATATGCTTAACTATTTTGGTGAAAGCACGGTCTGGACCACATGTGACAATTGTAGCTCCTGTAAAGGTTCCGCTGATAAGGTAAATGTAACGAAAGAGGCGAAGGCCATCTTCCGTGCTATTATGGGCACCGATGAGCGCTACGGGGCCTCTATGATTACATCTATCGTGCGCGGTGAACGAACGGATCGCATCATGCGCGCAGGACATGATGCATTGCCTGTTTTTGGTTTATTGAGCAATGTAGACGAGAAATCGATTAAGGGCCTTATCCAACAATTTGTGGCTTCTGGCTACTTGCGTAGCTCTACAGGTAAGTATCCTGTGCTATCTTTGACGGCTGGAGCTGAGGAAGTTTTAGCAGGTCATAAAGAGGTAGAGGAAATCAGACAACATGTGTCTGTACCATCTCGCACTAGTCGGTCTACGTCCACTGTGGCAAGAGGAAAATCTACTTCCGGATCCGGTGGTTTATTTGAACACTTGCGACAACATCGTAAGCGTTTAGCCGAAGAGGCCGGTCTTCGACCATATCTTATCTTCCCTGATACAGTGCTTATTGACTTAGCTAATTTACGACCAACCACATTAGGCGAGTTTGGCAATGTTAAGGGCGTAGGGGAAGCAAAATTGAAAAAATATGGCCTCAGTTTTTTACAGGCCATTGCAGAATATAAGGGATAATAAATTTTACTGTATATATGGTAGTGCTATGTATTTTTTAGTATGATAGTACTATATATTGTAAGACAGAATGTTAGTATTATTCGACTTAGTATACATAGATTTAGGGGGATATATGAGTCTAGCAGATACACAATACCTCGGTATTATTGAAAATATTTTAGAACACGGTACATATGGTCAAAATCGTACGGGCATTGCGACCTATAAATTACCTCATCAAATCATGCAATTCGACTTGCAAGAGGAATTTCCAATTTTGACTACAAAGTTTGTAGCTTTCAAAACAGCGGTAAAAGAATTGTTGTGGATTTGGCAAATGCAGTCCAACGATGTACGTAAATTACAAGAAATGAACGTACGCGTATGGGATGAGTGGATGCGTGAAGACGGCACCATTGGTAAGGCCTATGGTTACCAAATTGCAAAGTATAAACAATTAGACAATCTCATCAAGACTATCAAGGAAGATCCTGATAGCCGTCGTATGATTGTAACCTTATGGAATATTGAGGATTTAGATGATATGGCGTTACAACCATGTGCGTATGAAACATTATGGGATGTAGCTGATGGTCATTTGAACTGCATGCTTATCCAACGCAGTGGCGATATGGGCCTAGGCGTTCCATTTAACACGGCTCAATATGCAGCATTACAATGCATGATTGCGCAGGTAACAGGTCTTAAACCTGGTAAATTTACCCATGTTATTAACAATGCTCATGTGTATGAAAACCACGTAGAAGCATTGCGTGAACAATTAGCACGCCGAGATCAAGCGTTGCCGGCGCCAAAAATTGTAGTAAATCCAGACGTGAAAGATTTCTACGATTTCACACCGGAGGACGTTACATTAGATGGCTATGAACATCTGGGTAAATTGTCCATGACTGTTGCTGTATAGCATTGTATTCATGACCATTGCTAAATAGTATTACATTTATGACTGTTGCCATATAGTATGAATCGAAAGAGGGCAGTATGTTAGCATTAATCGTAGCCGTAGCACATAATCGTGTGATTGGTAAAGATAATACCTTGATTTGGCACTTGCCGAATGATTTGAAATTCTTTAAAGAGAAAACGACAGGTCATGTTATTATTATGGGCCGTAAGACCTTTGAAAGCTTACCGTTCTTGTTGCCAAATCGTGAGCACTGGGTGATTACCCGTGACAAAGGCTTTGATGCGCCTGAAGGGGTTAGGATTTTCCATAGCCCTGAGGCGGCTGCAGAAGCAGCGCGTGCTCTTGATGCGGCCTATGTCATCGGTGGTGCTCAAGTATATGAGGCATTCTTGCCTTACGTGGATACGATGTACATTACAGAAGTAGACCACGAATTTGAAGGGGATGCATTTTTCCCAGAGTTCCCAGAGGAGGCTTTCACCATTGAATCCGTTGTAGACGGCATTGTGGATGAAAAGAACAAATATCCTCATCGTTTTGTAACCTATCGCAGAAAGGCATCTAAATGAGTGAAAGAATGTTTGCCATTATTGGCAGTGAATTAAATGTTAAGCCAAAGCAGGTGCAAGCTGCCGTAGAATTATTGGACGAAGGCAATACGGTGCCATTTATTGCGCGTTACCGTAAAGAGGTAACAGGCGAATTACAAGATGAGCAATTGCGCACCATTGAAGAACGTATTAAATACTTGCGCAATTTGGAGACACGTCGTCAAGAAATCATTGCCTCTATTACAGAGCAAGAAAAGATGACTGACGAGTTGATGAAAGCCTTAGAGGCTGCCACAAAGCTTCAAGAATTAGAAGATTTGTATTTACCATACCGTCCTAAGAAACGTACGCGCGCCATGATTGCCCGTGAACGTGGCTTAGAGCCATTGGCGGAAATGATCCTTAACGATACAGTTACCTCTGGTGATCCGTTAGAGATTGCTAAAGAGTTTGTAACAGAAGAGGTGCCAACCCCAGAAGATGCTATTCAAGGTGCATCTGATATCGTAGCGGAAATCGTTAGTGATAGCGCTGACTTCCGTGCGTACTTGCGTAAAAAGATGTGGAACGAAGGCTTTATTCAAGCTGAGTTAACCGGTGACGAAGAGGTACAACAACAATTCTTGCAATATGCAGAATATGCTGAACCAGTTCGTCAAATGCCGTCTCACCGTATCTTAGCGGTTAATCGTGGTGAAAAATTAGGTGCTTTGAAATTAGCTCTTACTGTGCCTGGTGATACGTATGTAGCGTACATGGTGCAAAAGTTAGAGAAAAATCCAAAGTCTATCTTCGCAGACTATAAAGCAGCGGCCGTAGCAGATGCGTATAAACGTTTAATTTTCCCTGCTTTAGAGCGTGATATCCGCAATGAGTTGACGGAAAATGCGGACGAGCAAGCTATCAAGGTGTTCGGTGTAAACCTTAAAAACCTATTGTTACAACCACCTTTGGCAGGTCATGTTATTATGGGCCTTGACCCTGGTTATCGTACAGGTTGTAAGATGGCCATCATCGATCAACAAGGTAATGTGCTAGATTACGGTGCCTACTACTTAACAAATAGTGAAAAGCTTCGTAAGGAAGCGCAAAAGGTATTGGCTGATAAAATCCGCAAGTTCAAAGTTACCCTCTTATCCATTGGTAATGGTACTGCATCTTACGAAACAGAGCAGTTTGCATCTACTATGATTGAAGAGGAAAAATTAGATTGCCACTACATCATCACCAATGAAGCTGGTGCATCTGTGTACTCCGCTTCTAAATTGGCTATCGATGAATTACCAGATTTAGACGTAACAATTCGCGGCGCCGTATCCATTGCGCGCCGTGTACAAGATCCATTGGCTGAATCTGTTAAAATTGATCCTAAATCTATCGGCGTAGGTCAATATCAACATGACGTAAACCAAAAGCAATTGACTCATACCTTAGATCAAGTGGTTGAAACCGTAGTAAACCACGTTGGGGTAGAGCTTAACACAGCATCTCCAGCTATCTTGCAACATATTGCAGGTATTTCTAGTACGGTGGCTAAGAACATCGTTGCATACCGTCAAGAGAATGGTGTATTTAAAAGCCGTAAGGAATTGTTGAAAGTACCTCGGTTAGGTCCTGCAGCGTTCACACAATGTGCTGGTTTCCTTCGCTTACAACACGGTAAAAATCCACTAGACAATACATCTGTCCATCCTGAGTCCTATGAATTGGCAGAACGCATTATTGGTGAATTGGGCTTTACCTTAAAAGATTTGCAAGATAAGGCGCAACTAGAAGCGTTACAAGTGAAATTACCGCTCGTTGATGCGGAGAAAATGGCCGCTAAACTTGATGCGGGGGTACCAACTGTACGAGATATTCTAGCTGCTTTGGCAAAACCAGGTCGTGACCCTCGTGAAGATTTACCGGCACCGCTTACGAGAAAACATGTAGTAAGCCTTGAAGATATCAAGGTCGGCACTGTGGTAAAAGGTACGGTTCATAACGTAGTTGACTTCGGTGCCTTTGTAGACTTTGGACTTAAAACTAATGGTCTATTGCATCGCAGTGAATTATGTAATAGCCGTCAACATCCATCCGATGTGCTTGCTGTAGGCGATATCATCGAAGCCCAAATCATTTCTGTTGATGTTAAACGTAATCGTATCGGTTTATCTGTAAAAGCATTGCAACCAGAAAAATCAAATAATAACGATAATAACCGCAATAGAAATAACAATGGTCAACGTCGAAATAACAATCGTAACAATGGTGGCCGTCAAAACAATAATCGTAATAATGAAAATCGTAAGTAAAAACTATTATTGACTTAAAGTCATCATATAGAAAACCGCATCCTCTATGGTGTTAGAGGGTGCGGTTTTTCTATATAGCTTAAAGCTATGTAGAATAATGCAGAAGTGATATATCGAAAACAATATATCTGATTGAAAAAATTAGATATAAGGAGTATGATGAAATCACAGAGGAAATCTTCCTCAATCTATATTCCTACATAGGAGGTAATGCTATGAGCTTGAACCTTAAAGAACGATATGGACTTTTGATTAATAATGAATGGGTAGCAGCATCTGACGGTGCTGAATTCAATGTATATAACCCTGCTAATGGCGAACAACTTGCTATCTGTGCAGAGGCTACGAAGGACGATGTTGATAAAGCGGTAGACGCTGCAACAGAAGCTTTCAAAACTTGGAAAAAAGTATCCCAAGTAGAACGGGCTGATTACTTGTTAAAAATTGCTGACGCTATTGATGCGCACAAAGAGTACTTGGCACAAGTTGAAACTTATGACAATGGTAAACCAATCCGTGAAACTTTGAATGTAGATATTCCACTTGGCGCTGACCATTTCCGTTACTTCGCTGGTGTACTTCGCTCCGAAGAAGGCTCTGCTCAAGTATTTGATGAAAATACATTGAGCCTTATCGTGCGTGAACCAATTGGCGTTGTAGGTCAAGTGGTGCCTTGGAACTTCCCATTCCTAATGGCAGCTTGGAAATTGGCACCAGCTCTTGCAGCAGGTTGTACAGTTGTTATTAAACCTTCTAGCCATACATCTCTTAGCCTTTTAGTATTAGGCGATATTTTGAAAGATATCTTGCCAGCAGGCGTTGTAAATATCGTAACTGGTAAAGGCTCTAAATCTGGTCAATATATCCTTGATCATCCAGGCTTCAGCAAACTTGCTTTCACAGGCTCTACAGAAGTAGGTCTTGATGTATATAAAGCAGCATCTGAACGCTTGATTCCTGCTACATTGGAATTAGGTGGTAAATCTGCGAATATCTTCTTTGAAGATGCGAACTGGAAACAAGCTCTTGATGGGGCAATGCTCGGTATACTCTTCAACCAAGGTCAAGTATGCTGCGCAGGTTCCCGTATCTTCGTACAAGATACAATTTACGATAAATTCGTAGCTGAACTTTCCGCATTATTTGATAAGGTAAAAGTTGGTTTACCTTGGGAAGAATCTACACAACTAGGTTCCTTGATTTACGAAGCTCAAGTTGAGAAAGTACTTAGCTATGTAGAACTTGCTAAAGAAGAAGGCGCTCGCGTTGCAGCTGGTGGTGTACGCGTTACTGACGGCGAACTTGGTAAAGGTTGCTTCATTAGACCTACACTTATCGTAGATGCTACAAATGATATGCGCGTAGCTCGCGAAGAAATCTTCGGCCCTGTAGCGGTTGTAATTAAATTCCACAGCGAAGAAGAAGTGATCGAACAAGCTAATGATAGCTTATACGGTCTTGGCGGCGGCGTATTCACTCAAAACCTTAACCGTGCAATCCGCGTAGCTAGAGCAATCGAAACAGGTCGTATGTGGGTTAACACATATAACTCCATCCCAGCAGGTGCACCATTTGGTGGTTACAAACAATCTGGTATCGGCCGTGAAACTCACAAAGTTATCCTTGAACACTACACTCAAATGAAAAACATCATTATCAACTTGAGTGATAAACCATCTGGGTTCTACAATTTAGATTAATAAAATATAAATCTCTCCAATAAACTATAATAAAGAGGCACCTCATAAGAGGTGCCTTTTTTGCGTTTAATTTGAGGGTAGTTTCTTATATATGGATGTATACTGTATGCTATAATTAAGGCCTACTAAGAGTGTGTTGTAAAAGAGATTGGAGAGACAATGAGTAAATTAGATATATTAGGTATAGAGTTCATTATTGTATCTATAGTATTGAGTGTAATGCTTTATAAACTTGAAATAAGTAAGCAGATCGTTGACGAAGCGTATGAATATATAAAAAAACATAGAGCTTTTGGTCTCTTAACTAAGTATCTAAGTATAATTAGTATTATAAGTATAGTTTTAATAGATTTTAAGTTTATAATCTATTGGGATTATGGATTCATTATAACTTATGGGGGTGGATGCGCTGTAATAATCTTCTATATTGTGATTTCCTACAAAGTAATGGGGTATTCGC
>NZ_CALJSP010000095.1:0-32232 GCF_937975875.1 Veillonella dispar
CTACTATTTCAGTTTTATGAAATTGATAGTGTCTACCTTTTTAGTTTATAAAGTATATTTAAAATAATATCACTGCATTGTATCTTACAAAGATAAAGAATTTAACTGTAATAAGTCCACATCATTATAAATCAAATTTGTTATTTCAAACTTATCGTTTAGAGTAAAACATCCCTTTATTTCATTATAAGCGAAAGCATAGCCGTACATACTTTCACCATGAATAGAGACAACAGACATAGGCGCAACTACCGCATCAATAGGTACCGCATGATGTCCTAGTTGATCTATTACAAACTTAGCTTGTTCTCTGTCACATGCCAAAATTTGCCCCAAATCATATATGGCTTGATTTTTCTTTTCATTCCATTCATCATACTTCTTGCGTTGTCTAATGATATAGAATATACCAATAAGTATAATAAGAGTTAGAATTTTAAGTATTATCTCCATACGTTCTGTTCCTCTAAAATGCCTAATCAGCTAACACACTAAAAATTCATAAAAATAATTACAGTTACACAGACTAGCATATACGGAATAAAATAAAGATAAAGCATGTTAGCAGAACGACATAAACGTTCTTTTTCAGAAACCGACAAACCTGTAACCGCTTTAGCAACTTTATTTCTAGAATAAATATCACCTAATACTGCCAATAAAAAGATTACTGCTAATACTCTTGTTCCCCACAAGGTGTGGCCCCAAGGAATTACAGTATATGCTACCACAGCGAGACCTTTTAGTAACTGAAAAATTTTAATTTCTACACTCTTCTTTAAATCAATATTGTTTAATCGAATAACGACAGATATATAGACTTATCAACTTCATCCAAATCTTCAATCTTATACTTCGTTTTATTTTCATCAAAATGATAATATTTCCGTACATGATTTAACAAAGCTTTGGACTCTTGGTTTTGTTTGGAGAGAAATAGAACACAATTCATATTTTTATCAAAGACAATCATATTATCCTTACATAATAAGTATAGATACGAGCTGCCAGCCTTATCTTTCTCTACAAAGGCATCAAAGAAATAAGGAAATTTAGAGTTAGAGAAACTAGTATCAGATACAATAAATTGGCTACCCAATTTGCTAATATGAATTTCATTCTTAGGCCCAAACTCTAAAACTACACTACGGCCAACCAGCTCATCTGATGATGGTTCATGATAAAACATAAAAGCTATAAAAGCTGTTATTAAAGTTATGAGAATAATAATCCCAAGAAGAAACTTTCTCATCAATCTAGCCCCAAATTTTTTCTATATCAGCTATGCTATGTGCATCAGAGCCTAGTACGAATGGCACCCCAATGATAGCAGCCATGCCTTGAATAAAGCGGCTTGGATACATTTCACGGCAGTCTGGTTTAAAGAAACCACTCATGTTGTAGTCTAGTTCGCGCCCTTGTACGCGCATAATATGTAAGATATCGCTTACCACTTGCGCATTGCGGCGATCCAAGTGACGCTCAAAGCCAAAGTGGTGTTGGTATTTCTTGATTAAATCAAAGTGACCAATTCGTTTTGGCGTATATTCACCGAGGTCAGCACGTACGGCTTGGCGCACGGTGGAGTAATATTTGTAATATAACTCATATTGCTTTTGAATCCACGGACCAAAGCCACGCTCAAATTCTTCAGGGCTGTAGTCTAAGCAATAAAAGGCATTATTCACACCTTCCATAAAGTGAACAGATAAAATATTATCATCCGTCAACGGACCATAACGATCGAGGAACTCTTGAATATCCGTCTCAAAGCCTGGAATGTAATCCACTTCAAAGCCAAGGGAGATGTCGATATGAGTGCCATAAGCACGTTGCAATTGACGGCCTAATTCTAGATAGGAATCTACTTGATTCAATTTCAAAGACGCTGTGTCATAAGCCTTTTGGTCACCGCCGTATTCAACAGCAAAAGCCTTTGGCAATGGTGCATGTTCAGTGAGGCACACCTTTTCAATGCGCAACTCAATAGCCTTTTCGATCATCATTGCAGTGCGGTCCCCACTACCATGGGGACACAATTCTGTATGTACATGACCGTCCACAAGTCGGCTGCGATACTTACTGTACCCAACGAACTGCCGTTCATCTTTCATGTTCATTCAATCACCCTATTCGCCCTAACCCGTAGCGAACCCTTATCTATCATCTGTACATTTAGTCTGTAATTTAATATCTACGTTTTATTATACCAATAATGCGTATGTTTCGGTATCCTGATATTTACCATGTTTGAAACCAACTTGCGGTGTTAGACCACAGTAGGTGAATCCAAACCGTTCATGCAATGCTGTACTTGTCGCATTTCCCGCCGTAATAACAGACACTACAGTATGTAATGTTTCCGTTTCTTTCGCATGTTCTAATATATGAGCCATCAACTTAGATGCCACGCCCTTACCTCTATAATCTTCGTGGATGTAAATAGATAATTCGACGGTACTTTTGAAAGCATCCTTTGTTCTATATGGTGAAAGCGATGCATAACCTACAACTACATCATCTATAAGGCCTACAAAAATGCAGTGCTCAGAAGTTTGATGTGCCTCATACCACTCCTGCCACTCTGGCAACGTACGGGGCTCAAGATCAAGGGTGGCTACGCCGTTCACAACCTCGTAATTATAAATATCTAAACAAACTGCGATATCATCTTTTGTAATTGGTCGTATTACTAATTCACTCATAAGAAGCCCTCAAAACAGTTGTTATCAAAACTGAAATTATTTCTATATAACATAATATATAAAAAGAACCTAAATACGCAAGAAAAAAGGACGAGTTTCAACTCGCCCTTTTTGTTATATTGTAGGCAATATTTTGTACGCTTACTACCTATCAGTAGGATATCATAAATAAATTTCCAAAAGATAAACAAAAGACACCTAGAAATTTGGCCATTTCCAGGTGTCTTTTCAGGTGTACCAATTAAGATACCCCATACTCTTCAAATTAATTATAACACAATTAACTCTATGAATCTGTCTAGTTTATCTATTACACAATTACGAATAGTAGTACTGTAATAGCAATCAATGCACCAATTACAGCGTAGTCCATAGTTTTCAATCCTACAGATGCTGCAAAGCTATGTGTAGGTCCACCGAAGCCGCGTAGTTCTAGGGATAGCGCCATTGTTTCGGAGCGGCCCAAGGATTTTAAAAGCAATGGTTGGATCACGGATGCGTAAGATTTCATGCGTTTAATGAAGTTGCCTTCTAAGGATAAACCACGGCACGCTTGAGCCTCTTGTACAGCATGGCTTTCAGCGATGAAGTCAGGCACAAAACGTAGTGCTGCAGTGAACATAAATGCATATTCGTAAGGAATTTTGCATTGTGTTACGAGTGCCGCTGTAAGGTCTTGCAATTTTGTAGTTGCCAACAAGCAGATGAATACAAGTGTCATGGCGAGCATACGCAAGCCAGATACGATAGCGGATGTTACATCGCCACTGCCGAGGAATTGAACAACGCCAAGAAATATGGCAAAGCTAGTCAACGCCACAACGGCCTTACGTTGTTTGATCAATAAACCTGCAACAAATAACACGACAAGTTCTACAACGACTAAGGCCAATAGAGATACCCAGTCGCGTAATAGAATGGCCCACACGGATACAGCGAGGGTCATCAAGATTTTTGTTAACGGTACTAAACGTTCCATATGTCCCTCCTATTTTCTGCCCAACTGAGCCACTAACTTAGATTTCAATTCATCCATGGATTTGCAATAGCCTAGGGATGGCACCGCTAGTGAAAGTTCCACACTTGGCGGTTTTGTAAGGCCTAGGTCTTGCAATTCATCCGTAGATTTCTTGAATAATTCTTCTGGACTGCCATCAAAGGCAACCGTTTGGTTACCCATGATGAGTGCACGGCTACATTCGCTAGCCATGATTTCCATATCATGTGTAATGAGAAGGATCGTAATGCCTTCTTGATTAAGTTGACGCAATAGTACTAACAACTCTTTAGTTTCCTTACCATCTTGACCACTTGTTGGTTCGTCGAGGATGAGGATTTTAGATTGCATTGCTAGTGCAGAAGCAATAGCAACGCGTTGTTTTTCACCGCGGCGCAATGTTGGAGGATAGGCTTCACGTAAGTGAGCGATACCGGTACGTTCCAACACTTCATCAACGATTTCTTTCACTTCGGATTTACTGCGACCTAGTGATTCAGGACCGAAAGCAACCTCTGTGGCTACTGTTGGTCTGAACATTTGGCGATCTGGTTGTTGGAATACATAACCAATGAATTGACCACGTTTAGATGGCGGCATAGACGTAATATCCGTGCCGTTATAGTACATGCGGCCTTCGCTCGCCTTTTCAAGACCAACGAGCAAACGAGTGATGGTCGTTTTACCACAACCATTGCGACCGCCGATAGCGATATATTCGCCGCCTTCGATGGTGAAAGTCACATCTCGGAAGATGTCTACGGATGGCACATAGCCAAAGCGGATATTTTCAACCTTAAGCATGAGCGCCACCGTCCTTTCCTTGTACATCATCAACGCGTTGAATTGGTTGTTTATGTTCTACTGTATTTGTTTGATTAGCTGGAGACTTGCTTTCACCATGCACCTCAGTTTGGATGGCATGAGCCATTTCAATTTGGTGCAAGCCCTTGATAGCAGACTCGATACTAAGCCAAGGCTCATCACTGTGGAAGCCCGCTTGTTCAAGTTCCATATACGTGGTGAACACGGATGGCAACGCATCAACGTGAATATTGTGTTCGTACATATAACGAAGCGTAGTTGGTACATCGTCATCACAAGCAATAGAGCCATCCACCATGAGAGCCATGCGGTTTGCATACGGCAATACAGCGTGTAAGTCATGGTCGATAACAACAACGGTAATACCGTGTTTCTTGTTCAAATCACCTACGAGGCGATATAATTCGGCAGTCCCATCTGGGTCGAGGGAGCTCGTTGGTTCATCAAGAACAAGAACAGTTGGGTTCGTAGCCAATACGGAAGCGATTGCCAAACGTTGGCGTTGACCACCAGACAAGCTTGTAATCTTGCGATCTTCTAAGCCTACAAGGCCTACTTGCTTAAATACCTCT
This sequence comes from Veillonella dispar, assembly GCF_937975875.1. Taxonomy (GTDB): domain Bacteria; phylum Bacillota; class Negativicutes; order Veillonellales; family Veillonellaceae; genus Veillonella; species Veillonella dispar_B. Next base: position 5,100 of record NZ_CALJSP010000095.1, read on the forward strand.
TCAGAACGACCTTTAATAGTTTCACGGTCATAACCGCGGTTTTCCATAGCAAAAGCTACTTCTTCACGAACTGTCATCGTTACGAGTTGCGTATCATAGTCGGCAAGAACTACACCGATATGGTTTGCAAGCTCTGGAATTTCCATTTGCGTAGTCGCTTTACCATCTACAAAGACCATGCCTTCAAGACGGCCACCGTAGAATTTAGGCACAGCACCTACCATAGCCATACAAAGGGTGCTTTTACCACAACCAGCAGGACCAGTCACAACGAGGAAGTCCCCATCATGTACGTCGAGATTGATGTTTTTAAGAGACGGTGTAGTCGCCTTTGGATGATAGTAATTTACGTGTTCAATGGAAATTTTAGCTTGGCGCTCAGGCAAGATCGTCATATGACTATGGTCAGACGTCAATTGATCTGCACTAGGCAACATACCGCGTTTGGAGAATAGACGTTGTGCTGGAATGTATAAGATTGGCGTAATAGCGCCATTCAAAGCACCTACGATAAGTACCAATGGCCACATGCCGTACATGTATACATTATTTGGTAAACCAAGCACTTGCCATAAGAGAGTAACGAAGATACCACCAGATACAACGGTCGCTAAGAAACCAGATACAATTGGGGTTAAATCGAAACCACCGATTTTACGGAACTTCATAGACAACATCGCACGTGTTACGAGAGCCGCTGTCAAAGCACCGCCTGGTTCAGACAACAAGTTGCCGTAAGGGAATGCTGACTTAGATGTCAAAACATTGATGAGTGCCGCTACAAGGCCAATCCCCAATGTTTGACTCAAACTTGGACGAGTCAATAAAATAGCTACGCAGTACGTAGCAATCGTCCAGTTTGGCGTTACCCCAGCCACACTAGGGCTCACCAAATGCAATATCGTGCCCAATGCGAGCATCAATGTGCTGACAGTAACCCATCTAAACTGGCCACCCTGCACATGCGTGTACACAAGATCTTGAATCCGTTCCATAATAGCCTCTTTTCTAAAAATGAATATATAATCTATATTTTATCACTCTTTGGGGACTTTTGCACGCTCCAGCTCTTCATATTACGTTCTAGTCTTGTTAATGACTCTATTGGTCACCTATGTGACTATTAGTCACTTTTCTTTATAATACAACTAATATATGATACTGATAGGAGCCAATTAACGTGTGTTAGTTCATCTCCTTCGTACATTGAAAGGAGATGGTGATATGACTGTATTTGAAGCCATATCATTAATGATTGCATTCGCAACATTAGTCATTCTTATTGTAAAATAAGAATGACCTAACACCCCAAATTGGACGTTAGGCCATTTCTCATTTTCTTATTTCCCAGGAGATGAGCCTAACGCATTCCAGAACGTTAATTGGCTCTTCTTGTTTTGTATTATACCACATCTAATAATATATTACAGCTGAGAAAACTAACTTTTACTATCATAATTAAATTTCTATTCTCACTTTCTCGTCATATAGTTGTGATATAATGCATACAAATACTTATGCCTAGGACATAGGAGGTCTATATGTACAAATATATTACAATTTTAGGGGCCGCTGGCCAAATTGCACAAAAGTTGACTGCTACATTATTAACATATACAGATATGCACCTTACATTATATGGTCGCCAATTGAGTACTCGTTTACATCCAGAGATTTTAGAGCATGAACGGGTTACTGTCATCGAGGGTTCTTTCCAAAACCCTGCTAAGTTAGAGGAAGCTGTAACAAATGCAGAGATCGTATTTGTAGGCGCTATGGAGTCTGGCAGCGATATGGCGGCTATTGTGAAAGCATTAAGCCGTAAAAATGTTCGCCGCGTTATCGGTCTTTCTATGGCTGGTCTTTCTGGTGAATTCCCTGCAGCACTTGAAAAATGGACCTTCGACAGCTTGCCTATTAGCTATGTCCAGGGCGAACGTCAAGCACGTAATGTGTTGCGCGAATCTAACTTAAACTACACAATCTTGCGCCTCACATGGCTCTACAATGATCCAGAAAACACAAATTATGAGCTCATTCCTGAAGGCGTTCAATTTAACGATGCCCAAGTTACACGGGAAGCTGTAGTAAAAGCCATCTTCGACATCTTACATGTAGATGATGAAACACCATTCCACCGCGCAAGCATCGGTATTGGTGAACCAGGTACACACTACGACAAACCAAGCTTTCACTAATATATAACTATATAAATAGCCAAAGACTATCTACTATTGTAGGTAGTCTTTTTTGTGGTATATCCAAAATCTAATCAGTACATTTTTACTCATGTAACATAGATTTTGGGTATACCTTTTCTTATTCCCATATTTTATAGTTATTTATATAGATAAACTTTCGTATTTAGGCTATACTAATAAATGATTAAGTTATACTAATAGATATGTGAAAGTAAACGCCTATGCGGTTATCGATACCATTTATATATACATTTCTCTGCATAAAACATCGGGAAATTTATGTATAAAAATTAACGATATCCATTTTTGGTCCCACTTAGGGCTGAGGCTGATTAAGGAGTTATTATGAATCGCATTGTTGTTATTGGTAGTTGTAACATGGATATTGTAGTGCTCGCCGATAAACGTCCAGCGGCAGGCGAAACAATCATGGGCAACGAATTGCACATCGCTCACGGCGGTAAAGGTGCCAACCAAGCGGTAGCAGCTGCACGTCTTGGTGCAGAGGTTACTATGGTAGGTTGTATCGGTGCAGATGCATACGGCCAAATGATTATGGATAACCTAAAGGAAAATCATATCAATACAGACTACATCGTTACGGTACCAGATACTACAACTGGCACAGCCCACATCACATTGGCTGAAGGCGATAATAGCATTATCGTGATTGCAGGTGCTAATGCTAAGCTAGACAAAAACGTAGTAGATAATGCTTGGTCTGCTATCGAGCAAGCAGATCTTGTAATGGTGCAAAACGAAATTCCTATTCCCACAATCGAATACATCGTTCGTCGTTGTCACGAGGCTAATGTAAAAGTCCTCTTAAATCCAGCTCCAGCGGCTGACCTCAATCCAGAGTGGTTAGAATTGGCAACCTATATTACGCCAAATGAGCATGAACTATCTGCCCTCTACCCTAATCAATCCACAGAGGAAACATTACTAGCTAACGAAAACAAAATCATTGTTACCCTTGGCAGTAAGGGTGTAGGCTATGGCGATAACGGCAAAATCCACACCGTATCTGGCTTCAAGGTTGAACCGGTAGACACTACTGGCGCAGGCGATACCTTCAACGGTGCCTTTGCAACGGCTATCGTTAATGGTAAAAGCTTAGCTGACGCGTTGCACTACGGCAATGCAGCTGCAGCCCTCTCCATCCAACGCTTGGGTGCTCAAGGTGGCATGCCAACAAAAGACGAGGTTGCTGCATTCTTGGCACAACATTAAACTATTGAATAGACCTTTAATAGTTATTAAGTAATGAATGCATCTACCCTTTATATAACAAAAGGAGTTAATAGCCGAGGTGTTAAACCTCAGCCATCAGAGTATAAAAGGAGTTTACTATGCAACGACACGGCATTTTAAATAGCCATATCGCTAAGGTTCTTGCCGACCTTGGTCACACAGATACGATTTGTATCTCTGACTGCGGGTTGCCAGTACCTGAAGGGGTTCAAAAAATCGACTTAGCCTTAGATTTCGGTGTACCAAGCTTTGAGCAAGTTGTATCGATCATCGCTAAGCATATGAAATCCGAAGCAGTTCATGTGGCAACAGAAATTAAGGAAAATAATCCTAAAGCTTATGACTTCTTGGAGACTACCTTCCCATCCGATCAATACGAATGGATTGAAACAAGCCATGAAGCTTTCAAAGAAGCCACAAAACAATGCAAATGCATCATTCGAACTGGTGAAGCATCTCCGTATGCCAACATTATCTTGCGCGCCGATTGTATTTTTAGCGATCGTCCCTAGAGCAATAGATTAGAGATACTTTCACCAATCATATAGGAGTAGTTATGGAAATTGTTATGTCAGGCATTGCAAAGGCATTTGGTACGAACCAAGTTCTGCGCGATGTAAGTATTACCCTCAAGGAGGGCGAGGTTCACGCCTTGATGGGCGAAAATGGGGCCGGCAAGTCCACCCTTATGAATATCCTTACGGGTATTCACAAGGCAGACGCTGGTAAAATCACCATCGACGGCGTAGAGCGCACCTTCCCAAATCCGAGGGAGGCCGAGCTAAACGGTGTGGCGTTCATCCACCAAGAGCTCAACATTTGGCCAAATCTAACATTGTTAGAAAATCTATATTTAATGAGACCAAAGCGCAATAAATTTGGTATGCTCGATAAAAAAGCGATGCTCGCTGAGGCAGAGAATACCTGCCGCGAACTAGGCATCGAATTGCCCCTCACTACTGAGGCGGGCCTTTGCTCCGTTGGTCATCAACAAATGACGGAAATCCTTCGCATCTTGATGTTAGATGCAAAGGTTGTCATCATGGACGAACCGACAGCAGCCCTCACCGAGCGCGAAACGGCCACATTGTTCAATATGATGCGCAAAATGAAAGCACGCGGCGTTGCTATCGTATATATCTCTCACCGCATGGAAGAGGTATTCAGCGAATGCGATACCATAACGGTTATGCGTGATGGTCACACCATCATTACAAAACCAACATCTGAGATTTCTGTAGACGAAGTGGTACGCCACATGGTAGGCCGTTCTATCGACGAGTTCTACCCTACGCGCACTACAACACCAGGCGAAGTAGTGATGAGCGTAGATAACCTCAAACCAGAAGGTTTCGACAATGACATCTCCTTCTCCTTGCGCAAGGGCGAAATCCTCGGCGTAGCAGGCCTTATGGGCGCTGGCCGTACAGAAATCATGCGCGCCATCTTTGGCGTAGATAAACACAATGGCGGTACCGTAACAGTGAACGGCTCCGTTCTCAACTGTAAAAAACCAGAAGATGCTATCAAAGCTGGCATTGCTTTCATCACAGAAAATAGAAAGAGCGAAGGCTTGATCCTCGACTTCTCCATCGGTTCCAACATTACCTTGCCGAACCTTGGCGAAATTTGCCCATCTCATATACTAGATAGCAACAAGCTCAATTCCTTTGCTGACGAATTGTCTAAAAAACTAGGCGTTAAAACACAATCTATTCACGAACCAGCATCGTCCCTATCCGGTGGTAACCAACAAAAGGTGGTTATCGCAAAATGGGTTGGTAAAAAGCCATCCATCATCATCATGGACGAACCTACGCGCGGTATCGATATCGGTGCGAAACGTGATATTTATGATTTAATGAACGAATTAACGAACGATGGTGTGTCCATTATCATGGTGTCCTCTGAGTTACCGGAAGTGCTCGGCATGAGCGACCGCGTTATGGTCATTCATGAAGGCCGCGTTGCAGGTATCTTGGATCGCAGCGATGTAACACCAGAATCGATTATGACATTAGCCACAGGAGGACAATAATGGACAGTAAAGCTCTACAATATGTAAAAAAATTAGGCCCCCTCATTGGCCTCATCCTATTATTTGTAATTATCTCTGTCATGAATGACAGTTTCCTTGAATTCTCTAACTTGCGTAACTTGTTGCGCCAAGTATCCATCAATGCGATCATCGCCTTTGGTATGACTTTTGTCATCTTAACAGGCGGTATCGACTTATCTGTTGGTTCCATCCTTGCCCTCTCTAGTGCAGTGATGGCTAACCTCATCGTAACTGGTACTGACCCTGTATTGGCTATCTTCTTAGCCGCAGGTGCGGGCCTTGTATTGGGCGGTATTAACGGTCTCGTTATTACCTATGGCCGCGTAGCTCCATTTATCGCTACCTTGGCGACCATGACCATCTACCGTGGTGCGACCTTGGTATTCACAGACGGCAACCCAATCTCTGGTCTTACCCAAGACCCTCTATTCCACGGCTTTGGCCAAGGAGATATTGCAGGCCTTCCAGTGCCAGCTATCACAATGTTCCTTGCTTTCATCATCCTCTGGTTCGTATTGAGCCGCACATCCTTAGGCCGTAAAACATACGCCGTAGGTGGTAGTGAAAAGGTAAGTTACATTGCTGGTATCAAGATTGACCGCGTTAAAATCTTCGTGTATGCCTTAACTGGTATGCTCTGTGGTATCGCGGGTGCAATCATCACATCTCGTCTTAACTCTGCACAACCTACAGCAGGTGCAGGCTACGAACTTGACGCTATCGCAGCCGTAGTTCTTGGCGGCACAAGCCTTGCTGGTGGTCGTGGTCATATCGTTGGCACATTAATTGGTGCCCTAATTATCGGTACCCTCAACAACGGGTTAAATATTCTCGACGTTTCCAGTTTCTATCAACAAGTTGTAAAAGGTATTGTCATTTTATTGGCGGTTCTTGCAGACCGCAAGAAAGCCTAGGAGGTTCCTATGAAAAAACTATTGTTACTGTTGGCGATGGCTATCATGGTTATCGGTCTTGTAGCAGGCTGTGGTAAAAGCGCTGATAACGGCGGCGACAAAAAATCCGGCACAATCGGCTTCTCTGTTTCCACATTGAACAACCCATTCTTCGTAACTATGAAAGAAGGCGTTGAGGCTCAAGCTAAAGCGCTTGGTCTTAAAGTTAAAATCGTTGATGCTCAAAACGACCCTGCAAAACAAGCAAACGATATTTCTGACTTGCTTGAAAGCGGCGTTTCTGTATTGATCATCAACCCTGTAGACTCTGCAGCTATCTCTACTTCCGTAGAAGCAGCAAATGCTAAAAACATTCCTGTAATCACTGTTGACCGTTCTGCTGATAAAGGCAAAGTAGTTGCTCACATCGCTTCCGATAACGTAAAAGGCGGCGAAATGGCAGCTCAACTAATCGTTGATAAAGTAGGCAAAGCTGCGAAAGTAGCTGAAATCGAAGGTATCCCTGGTGCTTCCGCAACTCGTGAACGGGGCCAAGGTTTCCATAACGTAGCTGACAAAGATTTAACAGTAGTAGCAAAACAAAGTGCTGACTTCGACCGTACAAAAGGTTTGAACGTAGCAACAAACATTTTGCAAGCTAACCCTGATGTACAAGCTATCTTCGCTCATAACGACGAAATGGCATTGGGCGCTATTCAAGCAGCTAAATCCGCAGGCAAAACAATCTTCATCGTAGGCTTTGACGGTACTGCTGACGCAGACAAAGCTGTTAAAGACGGCACATTGGCTGCAACAATTGCTCAACAACCAGACCAAATGGGTAAAATCGCTATTGATACAGCACAAAAAGTTATCAAAGGCGAAGCTGTAGAAGCTAAAATCCCTGTAGATCTTAAAGTTGTTACAAAATAATTGTAAATAGAAACTGGGTACAGAAAACCCCGACATCAAATTGATGTCGGGGTTTTTATTATATGTATTTTAGTTAATCCTATATAACGTTTATCAACCAAAATATATACTCTTATAGTGTTTTCTTAAAGAAAGTGATGTTATGAAAACAACATATATTAGAACATGAAGTTTACATCTGTACGCCAGTAATCGCCTAATTTATTACCGTCCATATCTTTATTACCGAAGCCATAGTAAGCACCGATAGATACGTTTTGGAATGGTACATAGTTTACATTAGCTACGAAGCCTTTGAAACCATTACGTACATGGGCTACGCCTTTATTATCTACATAGTGTTGATTGTAGAAGCTATAGGCAGGCGCAAAGGCACTACTGAAGATTGGAGAATTTGCTTCTTCATAGTAGTATTGACCGCGAACGCTATAAGTATGAGCTTTCTTAATGTCATAATTACCATAGCCAAGGCTAGCCATCCACGCATGAGAATCAGATACGCCTGGTGCTGTAAGCCATTCGCCGAAGACGTTCCAACGTTTAAAGTTCATGTTTGCGTTGAGGCCCCAAATGTTTTTGTATGGAGAATCAATAAAGGATTTAACTTGTTTACCAGTAAGTGCATCCACATCTTGGCCTTGGTACAATTTACCATTATGGAAGCGACCATACATACCACCAAGGGTAACATGTTTATTGAGTTTTCCCTTAACTTCAACCATAGCGGCAGTAATAGTATTGTCTTTAGTTTGGTATGTAGGAGCGCCGCCCAACCAGTAACCATAACTAGCAGATACATCAAGCTTGCCATGTTTGTACATAAGGCGAGCACCATCAACGAGATCATCATACATAAGACCTAGAGCTGGTGTATAGAGTTGACGACCTACGCGCAAAGTTGTGTCTTTACCAAAATGATGATCTACATAGGCAAGATTAATTTTGCCTTGTGTTGCGTTGCTATTGCCGAGTTCACTAGAGCCTTGAATACGTACAACAGCATCAGTTTTATCGTTAACTTTAGCATTAAAGATAACACGGGCACGATAATCAAAGGAAGAATGTTTACCATACGCATAGGTATCATTTTTCAATTCGCTGCCACGGTAACGCAATCGATAGTTACCAGTTACCTTTACATTCCCTACTTGATTTTCTAATTTTGCTACTCGTACACCTAATGTGTTGAGTTCATTTCCAAATTCGTCGGCCAAGCGATTAATCATCGCTTGTTGTTCCACATTGGCTTTATCTTGATTAGCCATAGCTTTAGCTACCATTTGAGCCATTTCGTAACGCGTAATAGGATTGTTACCTTTGAAAGTTCCATCAGGGTATCCATTAATAATCCCTGCATTTGCTAATTGCTCAACAGATTGGTATGCCCAACTAGAAGCAACCACATCGGAAAATGGATTGGCTGCATACACACTTACAGAACCCAATACCATACAGGAAACTAAACTTGCTACCAACTTTTTATTCATTAAAAAGACCTTCTCTCATATAGATATCACACAATATCTCATATATTAATTTTATTTTGTATTATACGTAAACAATTCTATACCTAGAATAAAATCTATTATGTATATTAAATAAGCACTATTTATAAGATTTTTATTCGTGAGGTGTTGTATAGTTAATATCTTGTGCCTTGTAGCTTTCACCATGAGCTAATACGTGAACGATGGTTTCCAATGTGGCACGTACAGTTTCAACAGCCATACTTGGTTGATTTGGTTTATCCACCACTTGAGATGGCAAGTACGGAATATGCATGAAGCCCGCCTTAATATTGCCCTTTTGCGCTGCATAATGACATACACCATACATCAAGTGATTGCATACAAAGGTACCCGCTGTATTAGAAACCTTTGCAGGAATGCCATTTTGATGCAATGCGTTAACAATATTTTTAATTGGTAATGTCGCAAAGTATGCACTAGGGCCATCAGCTACAACAGGTTCATCTTCAGGTTGGTTGCCTCCATTGTCTGGAATACGGAAGTCATCGCAGTTAATAGCAACACGTTCCACTGTAATATCTGGGCGCCCCCCTGCTTGACCTACACATAGAATAAAGTCTGGTTCGCATTGTTCAGCCGCTGCTTTCACAGTATCAACAGATTTGTAACGTACAGTAGGAACCATTTGAGTCACTACCTTATAATCACCATCGGTATAGCCATCCATTGTTTTTACCGCTTCCCAAGCTGGGTTAATAGGTTCACCGCCAAATGGATCAAAACCGGTAATCAAAATTGTTTTCATCACACTACCTCATAACGATATTCTATGATTTATATCAATAAGTACATGTTTTTATAAGGACAATCCTACCTCAAAACTACATCATAGTAGATTGTATATAACATCCGCTCTCATAAGAATATCGTTTTTCAAAGAAAAAGGTTAAATAAAGTAATACATTAATAGGATATTTAATACAAGCATAATTAATGCAATTGGAAGTTGTGCTTTAATAACGCCGTATTGATCGCGCATTTCAAGGAGCGCTACCGGTACGATGTTAAAGTTGGCCGCCATAGGAGTCATCAATGTACCGCAATAACCAGCAAGCATTGCAATAGCACCGACAGCAGCTGGGTTAGCACCATGAGCTACTACGAGCATTGGAATACCGATGGCACTTGTAATCATGGCAAATGCAGCGAAGGCGTTACCCATGATCATTGTGAAGATAACCATACCGATACAGTATGCTACAACAACGAGGAATACATTGTCAGCTGGTACTACACTTGCGACGGCACTGGAGATAATTTTACCAACGCCAGCCAAATTAAATAGATAGCCGAGAGCCGCTAATAATTGGGACAAAATAGCAGTCCAACCGATTGCATCGATAAGACGACGACCTTCATGGAAGCCTTGGTTAAATGAACCCTTAGTGATGTAAAGAGCAGCACCCATAGCAATGATTGCGGCAATACCAATGCCTACAAGAGCCCCTAATTTAGTAAAGAAGCCAATGATGAATGTGATGATACCAACAAGTAAAGCCGGTACGAAAATAACATTACCAATACGGACTGCTTCGTCTTTTTTGAATTCAATAGGAGATTCAAAGTAATGACCTTTGCCGAGTTGTTTTACCAAGACGATAGCAGCCATGGCGATAACGAGCCAGCCATTTATTTCCTTTGATAGATAAGAACCAAAGATAAAGGACACGCTGTACAAGAGCCAGAATAAACCTGTACCGATACGATATTTATGTTCTTTATCTAAAAATGATTGAATGGCAAAGATAAATAAGATGATCCCTACGAGAAGGTATACATAATCTAAGGGCTGCATTTTATAGATAAGTTCTAACATATTATTCAGCCTCCTTCTTTAATTCTTCTGGTGTAACAAGGATATTAAATTCATTAGGTACTAATTTACCAGCTTTCATATCCTCTTCGTCACGAGCTACAGAGGCTTGAATTGTTTTATCAAAGATAATAAAGCGAATGAAATTAACGATATAGGCACAAACAGCAGTTGGCAATCCGTATAACACCATATCTGTTAACTCTACAGAATAGCCTAATTGTTCCATAACACCTTTGATAAGCAATAACCCACCAGCAGCAAGGAACAAGTTTTGACCGAAGAAATTGCCTATATTATCTGCAGAAGCAGCTATACCACGCACCTTATCAAGAGTACGTTGAGATACTGGGCGACCTTGCGCTACTGCAGCTTCACTCATAGGTGCGATCAACGGACGTACCATGGCAACCATACCGGACATGTTAATACCAAAAGCTACAGTTACTTGGCGCACAAATAAGTAAATCATAAAGATACGACCAGCCGTAGCAGCGTTGATCTTGCCGATCAAAATTTCTGCCCGTTCACGTAAGCCATGACGTTCCATAAGACCAATAACAGGTAAAATCAAGATAAATAATGACATATAACGATTTTTAACAAAGGCCTCACCAATGGCACCAACGATATCGTTGATACTGAGACCACCTGCAAGGCCCGTTACAAAACCTGCGGCTACGACAACTAACAAGGCATTAAAGCGCAGCATCAGACCGATGACCATCACTAAAATACCAGATAAGACTAACATAGTCTCACATCCTTTCAAAAAACCATCCATGACCCTAACCTATAGTCCATAGACATACTACATATGTTTACATTATATACCCAAACATGTATTTTTTGCATAAACAAATAAACCTTATACATCAATTACATTTGATTCTGTTATTATGTCACATTATAAAGACATTCTAAATCAAAGGTAGTAATGTATAAGGTTTAATTAGTTATTATACAATTGCTATTGTAGTTTGTAGTTAGTTGCAAGATAGTTAATATAGCAATTTATAGGTAGACCCTAAATTGTGTCTATAATGATTTAAAATAGTTTCTATACTAATTCTTTTTTGAAAAGTATTGTAGTATGTTGTTTCCCTCTAAAATGAACTTTATCATACGCTTTAAAGCCAAAGGATTCATACATTTTAGGCAACCACGGATGTTCTTTTGCAGTCCCCAATGTAACAGCGGGTGTTTTAAATTGGTTAATCAATAATTCTTCAGCATAACCCAATGTTTCCCGAGCATATCCTTTACCTTTGAACTCAGGCGCTGTTACAAAGTGAGCGATGTGTGGAAATTTATCTGGTGTAGAATATTTCACCCATGGCATACAGAATGTAATAGAACTTACAAGTTGTCCATCAATATACAATCCATATACAGGATAAGTTTCGATCCACGCCTTAGATTCTTCCTCTGTAAAATCAATGGCATCGAATGTAATTGGATAGTCTTTTATGGCTGCATAGCCGTCAATTAATACCTTATGGTATTCCGCTGTATCTGCTACTGTTAATTGTCTAAATTCTTTCATGGTCTTTCCCTCATATCTATATTTTTATTCACTAACTATGTATATTTATTACTTATGAACGTTATTATACACCCATATGTATTTACTTTCAATATTTTTACATAAATATTATATGAAGTTTTTATACCTAATAAGAAAACACAGAATGATATATTGTAATACTAGTATTTTTTTCTATTATTAAAGTTATCCAATATACACGAGTTGTATAAATATAAATGCAACAGTAATGTTAATATTGCTATTTATATTTCAGAGTTAATATATCAATCTTTACATAAACATAAAAAAACAGGATGTATCACTAGGATACATCCTGTTTTTGAGCTTTCACAAGCTCGAGGGGAAGTTATCAATATACTATTGATTAATACGGGAACCGTATACGTCGCGTTGAGTTTTAGGTTCGTTGTTAACGCGAACACGTTCTGTTTTATGACGATCATTGTCAGCACCAGAAATACGGTCAACACGGAAGTGGTTAAGACGAATATTTTGTAATTCAGGACCAAATTCGTTCATAGCACGTTTCATGTTGTCATCGATAGGAGCACCATTTTGAAGTGCACGGTACAACATAGTAGCGAATTCGTAACGAGTCATCTTAACATCGCCTTTGAATGTGCCATCAGGGTAGCCAACAAGGATACCATTACCAGCCAATTGGCTAATGTATTGATAAGCCCAGTGATTACGAGGAACATCTGGGAATTCAGCAGTTTTGCTAGGATCAATTGCATGTGGAGTCAAGATTTGTAACAAGTTGTTATATTTGTTTTCCATGTCTTGAAGACGTGCATTCAATTCAGCAATTTCACGACCCATAGCTACACGAGAGCGGGACTCAGGGGAACGTTTACCAAGACGGATAGATACGCCAGCGTTCAATTGAGTTTCGCCAGTACCTACTGTACCACCAACGGAGAACATTGTGTCTTCGTTAGGACGGTAGAAAGCACCTAATGCAGCGGAGTTAGTATTGTGGTAGTGACCATAACCAGCAGCGATTGTCCATTTGTCATCTGGGTTGAAGTCCAATGGATGCAATGCAGCTAATGCAGCAGAACCTGCACCTACTTTATTAACGCGTTTTTCAACATTACCAACACGGTTATTCAAGTTATTGATATTATTGTTGATTGCACCTGGTGTGGAATTGTTGATTTGAGTTTGCAAATCATTTGCTACGGAGTACAATTGGCTACCGTTTACAGCATCTGTGGAGTCAGCGGAAATTTTACCAGCTGCTACGTTGTGGATTTGGCGTTCTTCACCAGCTTTACCAACGGATACAGAACCTACAGGGCTAGTGCCTGCGAAGCCACCATATGTATGACCAGCTACTGTTGCGTTAGTTACGTTAGTAGCAGAACGAGTTGTAGAGTTAGCACCTAATGCAATGGAGTTTGCAGTGGATGCATTAGCTTTGTTACCGATTGCAATGCTGTAGTCAGCAGTTGCAGCTGCATCAGAGCCAAATACATTAGTACGTACGCCTGTTGCTTGAGCGCCAGCGCCAAATGCTTGTGCATGATCGCCAGTAGCTGTTGCAGAGGAACCGATAGCATTAGCATGATTTCCATCAGCTTCAGCATCAGCACCGATTGCATTAGCTTTGTAACCAGTAGATTTTGCTTGGTGGCCAAGTGCTAAAGAACGTACATCAGCTGCGTGAGCGCGTGTACCAATAGCAATACCCCAAGTTTTATCAGCTTGAGCTTCATGACCGATAGCAATGGATTCGCTCATATTCGCTTGAGCCTTGTTGCCGACTGCTAATGCAGAGCTACCTAATGCAGTATTTTCAGAACCAATAGCTACGGAATTACTATTCCAAGAGCCGTTCAAAAGTGTAGCAGAATCTGGTTCATTATCGAAAGTACGATCGCGGTAATTTGTAGTTGTACCAGATACAGTATTGTTATAACCATAGCCGATAGCATTTGTACCACTAATTACATTGCTATCACCGAATGCTTGTGCAAATGCACCAGTTACACTATTACCATCACCAAATGCATTAGCTTGGTTACCATTAACAGTATTTTGGTTACCATATGCACTGCTAGAACCGTTAGCGCTTGTAATTAAATTGCCTTGACCTACAGCAATGCTTGTAGCTGTACCATCAGCAACGGTACCATAAGCAACACTATTATGTGTAGTGTCAGGAGATGCTGTAGCATTACCAGCAGCAAAGATAAAACCTTGTGCTGTTTGAATTTCTGCCGCATTAACTGGTGCAGTTGCAGATAGACCTACAGCAGCTGTTGCAGCCAATACAGCAAACGCTAATTTTTTGGAATGTTTGTTTTCTCTCATCTTACACCCTCACTAAATTAAAATTCTTAACCAAACACAATACAATTTTTCATCCTCTCTAAATTCCGCCTCTCTCCTCGGGCTAATCAAATATACTTCTTATTTTGAGCTAAGAAATATATTCAATTCATTTTAAGAAAAATTTATATTGTTGATTACCCGCATAGAATATCAAAGTTTTACGATATAAACAAGCCTTTTTCCCATATAAAGTTCATTAATAACTCTTCATAATGCCAAAAAATAGCATGATTACTGGTATTCTTTGTTGTATTAATATGCTCATCGATTTTAATTATGAGTAAAAAAAATCACACCTTTTCTAAGATTCTACAGAATATATATTGTATAGCTTATAAATAATTATTACTTTAATAAGTTAAACAGATATTTAACCTTTCCAGTTATTCCTTATTCACATTAATTTCATGAACACTTTCTGAATTTTTACAAAATAGAATATTTAATCATTTTTCTGAATTTTATACTATTTTTATTTTTATGCTTAATAGCATAACACATCTTATTAAACAGGTAGATAAGTATATACTAATCACCTAATTTTTCCGCATAAGTTTACAAAAATACGTCTTACTCTATATGTACATCGTCAATATTCTTTCCATCCCCACCCTAAAAGCTAAAAAACTCCTACGTTCTATGAACGTTAGGAGCTTTTTATATATTAAGCCAATAAGGCTTTTACAAGTTCTTCTGCTTTGCCAAAGTCATCTGTATCTGGGTTCCAGTTACATTTAATTTCTGGTTCAACAACAGCGAATCCATATTTAGTTAATTCTTCACGCAATACCTTAGTGGATTCACCAGACCAACCATAGGTACCAAATACAGCGGCCTTTTTATTCTTGAACTTCAACTCGCGTAAGAAGTCAAGCCAGCCTGCCACAGAAGAGATTACGCTATTCCCTACTGTTGGCGAGCCAACAGCAATGGCTTTAGACTTGAATACCTCTGTCATAATATCATTTTTATTGGTTTTACTGATATTAAAGATCTTAACTCGTGTATCAGGAGATTGTTTTGCAATTTCATCAGCAATTTTATGAGCCAATTTCTTCGTACCATCCCACATAGTATCGTACACCACTGTGATTTGATCTTCTTGGTATGCTTGAGACCATTCATAGTACTTCTCTACGATTTGCAATGGATTTTCACGCCAAATAGCACCATGACTTGTAGCGATGATATCGATTGGCAAGTTGAGCTTTTGAATCTCTTCAACCTTAGCTTTTACCAATGGAGAGAATGGGTTCAAAATATTAGCGTAATATTTCATTGCTTCTGCCCATAAACGGCATTGATCCGCCTTATCGGCCCACAATTCTTCTACGGCGAAATGTTGACCAAAGGCATCGTTGGAGAACAAGATATTGTCGCCAGTCATATATGTCGCCATAGAATCCGGCCAGTGAAGCATGCGCATTTCTACGAATACCAATGATTTACCATTACCGATATCTACGGAATCCCCTGTTTTTACAGTTTTGAAATTCCATTCTGGATGATGATATTGACCAACCAAAGACTTAACGGCATTTTCTGTACAGTAAATCGGAGTATTCGGGATTTTTTCCATCAATGCAGGCAAGGAACCGCTATGATCGACTTCGCCGTGGTTACATACGATGAAATCAATCTTGTTTAAATCAATTTCAGATTCCAAATTATCAATAAATTCAGAGGAATGTGGTTTCCACACAGTATCGATGAGGACTGTCTTTTCCTCTTCAATCAAGTAAGCATTTTGGCTAGAGCCGTTATTAATGCTGTAATCAGAACCGTGGAATTCTTGTAATTCCCAGTCAATTTTACCAACCCAAGATACGTTATTTTTTATATGCTTTCTCATAATAACCTCCATAATTCTTGTGAAAGTCTTTCACAATTAACAATATGTATGGCCTATGTGGTATCTATGTATAGATCTATCTATACTGTTATGCATATATCACAACTCGGTCATTAATTATGGTTTTATTATAATCATATCGCATAATTAAGTCTGTATCTGTAGGTACAGATTTGAGAATTAATATAAAAACCACCCATAGATAATCAAATTCTGTACATTAGCGTACAATAGATTTCCCATGAGTGGTTACGACTATATGCAGTTTTAATAGTGGATTGCTTATTATCCGGCCTAGATAATCTTGGATAACCTTCGATTATTCATTCTCAGGCTTAGATAATCCTGGGATAGCTTTATAGATATATAATGCAATATATCCATCAACCATGCTGTGAATGATAGTACCACCACCAACAAGAACAAATACGACATAGATAATGTCAATATTTGGAGCAGTAGTTGTAGTATAAAATAACAAGCAAGCCAATACTTCAGCAACAGCATGAATCAAAGCGCACACAAAGTTAAAAGTCACAAAGGAAAAAGCATTAGATAATACTTCCTTGTGATTTTTAAGATACCAGGCACCTAGCAAAGCAAAAAAGATATGTGATGCTGCACGCATAACAATAACGATAGGAAATCCTGCTACAAAGAACCCTAACGTAGAGCCAATAACTACACAGGCTGCCGATTTACGCGACAAAAACATAGCCAAAAAGATTGGCACGTGACTCGCCAGTGTGTAAGAGGCTGGTGGTATGACGACTTTCAATGGCATTACGATAGGAATCATAATTGCTAAAGCCATTAACAACGCAGTAATAGTGAGATTTCTGTACATAGTTGATTTCATGATAAACACCTCATTTTAAAACTATACTAAATACAAGCTATAAAATACCTCACCAAATGCGATGCAATGTCGTAAGCGTTCTTTTACCGCACATGATATAGGATCATGCATCTGACTATATGATAGAAATCAGAGAACTAGTCAAGATGCACGACCTTATATAACTACAAACGTTTAATAATAGCTTGTGCCACTTCTGTCGTACCCACACGTTTTAAACCATATCAGTAAATATCATCGTCCCCATAAATTAAGGATCACAACGCCTATTACAATTAAAGCGATTCCCAATACAGTATAAATATTAATTCCTTCACTAAATATAAAGACAGAAATCAATGTCGTCACAACAAGCCCCACGCCAGACCATGTAGCATAGGTAACGCTCAGCGGAATATATTTCAACACATGGGTTAACGTATAAAACGACCCTATGTACCCAAGCGCACACGCAATGGTCTGCAACGGCCTTGTAAACCCGTCAGATGCTTTTAACATTGTCGTTGCAAATAACTCTAACCCAATTGATAAAGCTAATAAAAAATATGGTAACATGACATCTTCCGCAAAAAAGAGAGGGCATCCCAACCCTCTCTAATTTAATAAAAATACATAAATCGTCTACATTATAACGCATATAGTACGATTAAGAAATGATTTATTTTACATTATAAAATTTATGAAACCATATTCCGTCTTTTATAAACGTTCGATAACAGCTTGTGCCATTTCTGTTGTACCAACGCGCTTCAAACCTTCACGGTAGATATCACCAGTGCGGTAACCATCAACAAGGACTTGTTCAACAGCTTTTTCAATAGCGTCAGCCACTTGTGGTAAATCAAGGGAATGACGGCACATCATAGCGGCAGACAAGATTGTGCCTAATGGGTTCGCCAAGTTTTGGCCCATGATGTCTGGTGCAGAACCGTGGATTGGCTCGTACAATGCTGTGCCTGTACCCATGGATGCAGATGGTAAAAGCCCAATGGAACCGGAGATAACAGCGCCTTCGTCAGACAAGATATCACCGAATAAGTTTGTTGTAACGATAACGTCGAATTGTGCAGGATTTACAACGAGTTGCATCGCTGTATTATCCACATAGAAGTAGTCTGTTGTGATGTCTGGATTAGAAGCAGCTTTCTCTTGAGCGATTTTACGCCACAAACGAGAGGAAGCCAATACATTTGCTTTATCTACGGATACAACCTTTTTGTTACGTTTGCGAGCTGTTTCCATAGCGATGTCCATGATGCGCTCTACTTCGTAACGGCTGTAAGTTTCTTTATCCCAAGCGAACTCGTTAGCACCTTCGCCTTGTGCCTCTTCGCGTTCACCAAAGTAAATACCTCCAGTCAACTCACGAACGATAACGAAATCTACATCTTGTACGAGTTCCTTTTTAAGTGGAGAATACTCTTGCAAAGATGGATAGATTTTTACAGGACGCAAGTTACAGAACAAGCCAAGCTCCTTACGAAGACCAAGGATTGCTTTTTCAGGACGGATAGAAGGATCTACATTATCCCATTTAGGACCGCCTACAGCACCAAGCAGTACAGCATCAGCTGCTTTACAAGCCTCGATAGTATCCTCAGTCAAAGGCACACCGTATGCATCAATAGACGCACCGCCCGCTTTTTTATCAATCCAATTAACCTTTACACCAGCTTTCTCAAAAGCCACATCACACACAGCCTTCGCTGCAGCAATAATCTCAGTACCGATACCATCACCAGGGATCAATACGATATTCTTTTCGCTCATATTACCTCTCCAATATATAGTAAAAGATTGTAAACCTCATACTCTCCCCCAGTGCCCTTTGCGAAGAAATCGCAATAGCACTTAATGGAACAAGAGCTGGCATATGCCTTGAGACCGACTTAGCTCGCTTTGGAGGCTCGAGAGGCATATGCCAGCTCGAACCTCGTATTAACGTCTACTTGCGGTTTTTCGCAAAGTTCACAAGACCGCCAGCTGCTGCAATATCTTGAATGAATTGTGGCAACTCAGTCCCTTGGTATTGTTCGTTTTTAGTCAAGTTGTACACGATACCTTTAGACAAGTCTACGCCGATAGCATCGCCTGCTTCAATGCGATCAACTTGTTCACCGATTTCCACTACTGGTAAACCGATGTTGATAGCATTACGGAAGAAGATACGTGCAAAGGAGTGTGCTACGATAACAGGCACGCCTTTCGCTTTGATAACGCCTGGTGCGTGTTCACGGGAGGAACCGCAACCAAAGTTTTTACCAGCTACCATGATTTCGCCAGCTTTCACATTGGGAGCGAAAGTAGTATCAATGTCCTCCATCGCATGTTCAGCCAATTCGTTCCAGTCAGCAATCGCCAAGTAACGAGCCGGAATGATTACGTCTGTATCTACATCGTCGCCGTAGCGCCAGATTTTTTTACTTTCAAAATCCATATTAAACCTCCTCAGGGCCTGCAATGCGGCCTAATACAGCACTTGCTGCCGCCACGTAAGGGCTTGCCAAATATACTTCAGAATCAACGTGACCCATACGACCACGGAAGTTACGATTTGTAGTGGAAACTGTACGTTCCCCTTCAGCCATGATACCCATGTAACCGCCAAGGCATGGACCACATGTTGGCGTGGACACAGCGCAGTCAGCTTGAATGAAAATATCCAACAAACCATCTCTCATAGCTTGATCATATACATCTTGGGAACCAGGGATTACGATACAACGAACGAATGGAGCTACCTTGCGGCCTTTGAAGATTTCCGCAGCTGCCACCAAGTCTTCGTAACGGCCATTTGTACAAGAACCGATGATAACTTGGTCGATTTTAATATCTTTATCGATTTCGTTGATGTAATGTGTATTGGATGGCAAATGAGGGAATGCTACAACTGGTTGCAATTTAGACAAGTCAATTGTAATCGTTTGAGCATACACTGCATCAGGATCAGGATTAATAGGTTCTACAGGACGATTTACGCGGCCTTTGATGTATGCTTCAGTAATTTCATCATAAGGGAATACGCCACATTTACCGCCAGCTTCGATAGCCATATTACAAATTGTAAGGCGGTCAGCCATAGTCATGTGTTGTACGCCTTCGCCAGCGAATTCAAGAGCCATGTAACGAGCGCCGTCTACGCCGATTTTACCGATTAAATCAAGGATTACGTCTTTACCAGTTACCCATTTGTTAGGTTTGCCGATAAGTTCAACCTTAATTGTTTCAGGCACTTTGAACCAAGTTTTACCTTCAGCCATAGCAACGCCTGCATCAGTGGAGCCAACGCCTGTGGAGAATGCATTTACCGCACCATATGTACAAGTGTGGGAGTCAGCACCGATCATCATTTCCCCAGGACCGATAAGACCTTTTTCTGGCAAAATAACGTGCTCAATACCCATTCTACCGACTTCGAAGTAGTTTGTAATGCCATGTTCACGTACGAAATCGCGCATGACTTTCGCTTGTGTAGCAGATTGAATATCTTTGTTTGGTGTGAAATGGTCAGGCACCAAGTAGATTTTATGACGGTCAAATACAGGTTTGCCGATTTTTAAGAACTCTTTACGCGCCGGTGGAAATGTGATGTCGTTCATCAATACCGCGTCCAAATGACATTCAATGATTTGGCCTGGTTTTACAACATCAAGACCCGCGTGGCGAGCCATATTCTTTTCAGTAATGGTCATACCCATATTATTGTTCCTCCTGTTGTTCTAGCTCCATAGCTAGGAATACTGAGTTAACTGCATTAATATATGCATTTACACTTGATTTAACGATATCGGTGCTGATACCACGACCATGATACAAGCGACCGTTGTATTCTACCTTAAGGGTTGCTTCCCCAAGGGCATCTTTACCGGCTGTGATAGCACGGATTTGGTAATCTTTTAAGCTGATTGGCAAGCCCACAACACGTTCAACCGCTTTAAGGGATGCGTCAACTGGACCATCACCTACAGCAGCATCGGCCTTTTCACCTTCTGGTGTCATGAGGCGTACGTCTGCATAAGCATAACCTTTTTCACCTAATTTATAGTATTGAGCCACAAGCTCGAATGCTTTTTTGTGATGTAAGTTATCTACGACAAGCGCAATAATATCATCATCGTATACTTGTTTTTTACGGTCTGCCAATTCTTTGAATTTAGCGAAGAGGTCGTTGATTTTCTCTTCTGTGAAAGATTGGAAACCAAGTTTTGCCAAATGATCTGCAAAGGCATGACGGCCAGAATGTTTGCCCAATACGAGGTCTGTTTTTTCAGCCCCTACGGACTCAGGAGTCATGATTTCATACGTTTCAGGGTTGCTCATCATGCCATGTTGGTGAATACCGGATTCATGAGCAAAGGCATTAGAGCCAACGATTGCTTTATTGGGAGGTACTGCTACGCCTGTCAAACGGCTTACAAGTTTAGACAATTTAGTAAATTGTTTTGTATCGATGTTCACTTGAAGATCGCCGAAGTATTCGTGGCGTGTTTTAAGAGCCATTACTACTTCTTCGATACCCACGTTACCAGCACGTTCGCCAAGGCCGTTAACTGTACACTCAACTTGACGAGCACCTGCTTCGATAGCTGCCAAGGAGTTTGCATTAGCAAGGCCTAAGTCATCATGACAATGAACGGAGATAATTGCATTTTCAATGCCTGGTGTATGTTCTTTGATGTAACGGATTTTGTTCGCAAATTCGTTAGGGATCATATAACCTACTGTGTCTGGCACATTAAGAATTGTGGCACCGCCAGCAATAGCTACACCGAACACTTCACACAAGAAGTCTAAGTCTGTACGAGCTGCGTCTTCACCGGAGAACTCGATTTCATCGAATTTGCCTTTTGCAAACTCTAAGATAGATTTAACGCGGTCCAATACCTCTTGGCGAGTCATTTTCAATTTATATTTCATGTGGATTTCGGATGTAGCAATAAACACATGCAAACGGCTACGTTCCGCATCTTTCAATGCTTCAACTACCTTTTGTACGTCCTTTTCGTTGGCGCGCGCCAAGCCACAAATGGTTGTGCCTTTTACTTCGCGTGCAATCGTTTGTACTGCTTCAAAATCCCCTGGGGATGCTGCTGGGAAGCCAGCCTCGATTACGTCGATGCCGAGGCGTGCAAGGCCTTTCGCAATTTCAACCTTTTCTGGTGTTTGTAATGCTACGCCAGGTGTTTGTTCCCCATCACGAAGGGTTGTATCGAAGAAATATACGCGATTTTGATCCATAATCTTCACCTTTTCTATTCTAATAAAACATAACACTGTATTATATCTATCCATTGTGAAAGTTTAGTAAAACCGCCGATTTCAACACTATTTCGGCTGATGCCAGCGTAGATACATCAAATCAGTAATTTTACTAGACTTTTACAATAAAAAAAGCCCCTCAGAACAACTATCGTTGCTCAAAGGGGCGTTATATTCATAACACGGTACCACCCTAATTGGGACTCGTTGCGGGTATAACGGAACCACCGTCGATGACTACTGCTGCATTCGCCACCAAAGCTCACGGGAGAGTGTCAGCGTACAACCTCTATTGCCTCGCACCAACCGGCAACTCTCTGAAAGCAGGATTTGTAAACCTTTATACCCATTCATAGCTTGTTTTTAAGATATAAAGGTATTATACGGTATTCTATAAAACTGTGTCAACAGGATGGACATGTGAGTTTTGTGAAAACACAGTTTTATCGTTACAATTTGACATCCCCCATGATCTCATGAATACTGTAAATAAGCAGTACCAATGATTGGAGGAATTATTATGAGTGGTTCAAGCAAATTCTTCTTTATTTTATCGGGTATTGTAAGCATTATCCTGGGGATATTCTTACTCTTAAATCCCGTTATTAATCTCATAGCTTTTGCCTGGCTTTTTTCTATTATCTTTTTCGTCAGTGCGGTCAGCTCTATTATAAATTATTTTACGTTATCGTCTGAATTACGTAGCGGCTGGTATCTTATCAGCGGCATTATCAATGCTCTATTCGGTATCTATTTAATATCCGGCGGATTTGCATTCCTACCATTAGTACTCCCAATCACAATCGGCATCTGGATGGTAATTGAAGCCATCTTTATTTTCATTAAATCAAGAAAGTCCAACAGCATGGTATCACTCATGGGACGTAATGCAAAATGGCTTGCACTAATTCTTTTACTATTAGGCCTATTACTTATATTCGAGCCGATCGCTTTTGGTGAAGCATTTATCTATTTCATCGCCTTCGGTTTCTTATTTGACGGAATTTATTCCATCGGTGAGGCTTTTAAAAAATAGAATATAACTAAATAATTACACTATAAGATTGACCATGTACTGCCAAAACAGCTGTCATAAATTACGATGTCTATTTCGTATTTGTGGCAGCTATTTTATTTGTTTTGGCTAGCCGTCATGGTAAATGTATTCGCCTACTACATTTGCAAGTGGTTAGACGCTTTTCTAGCTCTTTTATTTAGCAACTAGCCCAACGCTCTAACATTAGCGTAATAATGGGGTTATAGGACAAAAATTAGTACAACCCTGTAGTAATTTAAAATCCCCTTGATCAGTACCAAGATACTCATCAAAGGGATTATATTAATTATGAAAAAGACAAATAGCCCTTCGTTATCCTAGGATCGCTATTAAATTCAAGTCACATCTTAGGCTTTAAATATAACACCATTATGCTCTAGTTGTTCCACTGTTTTTTTACCAATGCCCGGTAGCATCAATACTTCTTGTTTAGTAATTGTTTTAAAATCATCTACTGTGTATAGGCCGGCTTGTGAAAGTGTAATTTGTGCACCAAACCGTATATTGTCATATACCGGATTTCCACGCAAAGCCCCACCTTTAGCAACCTCTACGGGGCTCATATGAGCGGACTCGCGTTTTCCCATATAACTATCATTAGAGTACCGATTTATAACAGTTCGACCGGTAACACGTTCATACGCATCATATAGAGTCTGCCATAATGGACTTTCAAAATCCACTAATTGAGTTGGTAAAAATGAGATAGCAGTATATAAGCTTATTAATTCTCGTGGGTCAGAATCTATATTGCTCACTTGGTCTACCATATACATAATAGCCTCTAAATGATCTTCTACAAAATCGTTCCAGCGCGTTGCATCTTGTAATAACCAATCAATATCTTCATATTCATCAACAAGATCTGCTAATACATCATGGGCTATCTTGCTTTCACCACACTGCAAAGCCAATAGAATATACAGCATATGCATAGGCAACATGATATCCGGAGCCTGATTAAATGCATTTTGTATATCATCGCAACATGCAAGATATCGCTGATATACCTTGCGGCCGCGATCCCAGTTGGCAGCTCCACAACAAGCAACCATCATATACACAAGAAATCCCGAATGATCTTGCTTGTCTCCGTGAAAAACTGGCGTAAAGCAGGCAATCGCATCATTATACATATTATATTCTAAATATATCATCCCCATGTCGATGAGGCAACGCATATAAGGACGCGTCTCTATTATATTCCAATCTATTTTCTTTGGTTTTTTCAACGATTCTACTAGCTGTTTCAACTGATAAATTTGAAAGCTTGGATGTAACTCAAGGGCTATGAGTTCTCGTTTAGCATCTACTTCATCAGGACATAATGCAAGGATTTCATTGTATAACTTCCTTGATTTCTCATTCGTATCAGCCTCTTCTGCAGCCTCATATAAATCACGTAATTTCATTTCTATCGTATTATTAAAATCACCACGATTATATTGAGTCATAAATGCGTCTAACAAATCCTCAATAGATTTGAAATCAGATTCATGTTCGGATACAAATTGTTTCTGTAAACGTAATAATAACTCACTATAAAAGTTAAACATAGAGTATCTCCTTATACATATGAACGTAAAAATACTACTCATATGTAATATAGCACGAGGGAATATATTAATTCTAGAGGTAATACCTCGACCTATTAATATCTCATCTGAAAATGGGTTGGCAACTAGACGATAAAAGGGTTATAGGACAAAACGTGTTGGTACTTTAATCCCAATCATTGAAAGATAATTTGTCATAGTTATGCAAATCACCCCAAGAAATGGCATCCCCCCAAGTTGGAATTATGCCTTGAAGTTGGGCTCTTTCATTCATAGAACTATATATTGTAGAAATACTTGCATCAGTTGGCATTACCTTAAGTATTTCTTTTGCAGAAAGCGGTCTTGGTGAGTGTAAATAACACCACCAAAAGACCGCTTTTATACGTTTTTCTACAGACATTCCTCGATGGTACCGCAATAAACGTCTGAGTTGTGCGTTTACTCCGCCTTCAATAGGGTTATTAGTCCTCGGACATTCTTTATCCAACACCAATGTTTCATCTAAATATCGAAACATTGTCTCTGTATTAATTAATACCACTAGAGAGTTATAGGCTTTTAGTAATCGTTCATGCGTAGCTCTTAAATTATCATTACTATCACGTGTCATTTCATTTAGAAACTCTTTAAAAGTCACCCTCCAATTAAATAATCGTTGAATCCATATTTTTGCATCTTCCTGTGTTTTTACGTTATATAAATCGCTTGCTAAATCTTTTAACATAATGCCTGCTAATGTCTTAGGCCGCCTAGTAGTGTAACGATGTACTTGCCATACGGCATGAACAATACAACGTTGAAGCTTGGCGGTACGCCAAACTTTTTTTAATGCTTTTCTAAGACCAGATCCACCATCAGAAACGACCACAATGGGGGTCGCTATTCGCTGCATAAGAGCTTGCCATGAGCGAGACTGTTCTGACCTACATAAATACCACCCTAATACATATTCACCATCATAACAGATCAAAATACAAGCTTTTTTAGCTAAGTAAATACCATCAACGAATACCACATCTCTCGAGGTTTCAATTTTGGGCGGCATAGGCCATATTTGCCAGAAATCAGCTATCTGTCTACGAAATGTACGGCCCTGCCCAGGCATGTCCTGTTATGTTTCTTTACTAAATAACCAATTTAGAAATCGATGAAAACATTTAGTAGTATTATCAATAGTTTGTGTAAAGGTGATGTTACACTGCTTACAATGCCATCGTTGTGATCCAGCTTTAGTTTTCCCATATTTTTGACAAGAAAATCCACAATTTATACATCTTACCAGCATGATTATTCCCTCCACTTAGAACACGATTTTCTAAGAAGATATAACCTTATTAAAGCCAGTAAAATCAAGGATTTTGGGACTTTTTACCAACACATTTTGTCCACCCTCTAAGTTTATCAAAAGAACTTAAAATAGCGATGGAGCCAGTAATTTACTGGCTCCATCGCCTATAAAATCAACACGTTTTGTCCTATAACCCCATTCTCGTTAGTAACTAGCACAATAAAAATAGCAGGGCTGCCACCCTGCTATTTTTTCGTTCATATGAGACTATGTCACATATTGACATCCCTTGTCATATATAGAATAACACTTCACTATAGTGTAGTCAATAAATCCTCTACGCAATCACTCTTAAAAGCTTATCCACTCTAAATTCTCAAAATTATTTAAAATTCGTTTATCCATTTTTACCACTTGATTGGAAAACTCTATTCGATTATTAACAAATGAAATATCTGTATACCATTCCTTTAAACTAGCATACACTTCATTCTCTAAATCAATAATAATGGTTTCAATGGGATCCCAGGTTTTGCATCTTACAGACTCGACCATAACCATACTATTACCTATGAAAGTAACGTCCCTACCATAAATCCAAAACGGTAATACTTTCCCCTTTATAGAAATAGAATATATAGCATCTCCATGAGGTGGTTCCGTTTCATATTGTGCTTTTATATTGTAC
>NZ_CALJSP010000096.1:0-11495 GCF_937975875.1 Veillonella dispar
TTTAAAACTTCAATTAGAAAAATGAGTAAACTGACAAAAAATCAAAAATCAGTAGAAAATATGAAAAAAACCTCATCAATGTATTTCACATACATTGATGAGGTCTTTTTTACTCTATCTATATAGATTTATTCAGATTATTAGAATTTAGATTCAATAGCACCTTGAAGATCGCCTTTTGGCAAGAAACCAATTTTACGATCTACTACTTCGCCATCTTTTAGGATAACAAATGTAGGCAATACTTCAACTTGTAAATTACGAGCTAATTCTGGTTCTTCGTCAGCATTTACTTTTACAAAGTTAGCTTTACCTTCAAGCTCACCTGCGATTTCTTCGATGATTGGCATCATACGTACGCAATAACCGCACCATGGAGCCCAGAAATCAATAACAGTAACGCCACCTTGATTTACTAAATCTTGATATTCAGCAGTTTTTAATTCTTTTAATTCGCTCATTATACCCTCCTACGGTAATTGAACTAATACACAATCTTGAATGACATGCAAGTTTAAAGCATGTGCTTTTTCAACAACAGATGGTTTATCCGCTCCTGGTTGTAACCACACGGTTGGAATGCCAAGTTCTTTACATTCATCAAGTGCAGCCAATCCCGCTGATTCTGGAACAACAAAATCCACAACAGTTGGTACAACAGGAAGTGCAGAAAGACTAGAATAACAAGTGTCTCCATCTACTTCTGCAACATTAGGATTAACTGGATATACTTCATATCCGTGATCTTTAAGACATTTATAAATCTTATAGCCGAACTTTTCGGTTTTATCAGTGGCGCCAATAACGGCCCACACTTTTTGATCTAAAGCTTGTTGAATTGTCATTTCAACCACCTCTTATATACTATTATAAATAAATATCGAATTTTGTCAATGTAATGTATCGAATTTTATAGTTAAAGAATTATACGCTTTTAGCAAACATTTCAGAACTAAAATCAATGTATCTATTATCATTCAATAACAATTGTTTTTTGCCTCAAACTAGGAACCGATAGGTCTAAATGAATTAAATCAGAAAGGCTTATTTGTGGATGACTATATGTAGCACCATCTATAAGCCCGCCTGCAACAGCTAACTCTCCTAAAATTCTAGATGCTGACCATTGCTGTTCTCGTAATTCGCGGATTGTAATACTCTTTTGGCGTTTAGAAAGTCTATGGCCATCTGTATCTACCAAAAGTGGGGCATGACCATACTTAGGAACCACTATATTCTTATGGGGATAGCATTGTTGTAATGTATTATACAAATATAATTGCTGTCCCGTTGTATCGAGTAAATCATCGCCTCGAATCACTTCAGTTATTCCCATAGCTATATCATCTAATACGACTGCCAAATTATATGCGTACATACCATCACCACGACGTAATACATAATCATCTAGTTCACCTTCCAAATGAATATGCTGCTTACCTTGCCATCGATCATCAAACTCAAGATCACAAGAATCTATAGCAAGGCGCAAGGATGGTTCTTTGCTATTACATAACTCTTGTATTTCAAAATCACGTAAATGTCGACATTTTCCATCATAACGATGCACCACTTCGCCTACATGAGGTGCAGAAGCTATAGATTGTAGTCGCGCTCTATTACAAAAGCAAGGGTAAATTAGTTTTTCTAATGCGAGATATTCTAATATGTCTGCATAATATGTTTGTCTTTCACTTTGCCAATAAGATACTTCTGGACCACCTACACGAGGACCTTCATCCCATTCAAAGCCAAGCCATTCTAAATCATCTAGTAAAGCTTCCCCTAGTTCTCGTTTTGACCGTTGTAGGTCTATATCCTCCATACGTACAACATACGTTCCTTTTTGTTGGCGTGTAGAGATATATGATAAAAGTGCTATCCACACGTTACCAAGATGAATATATCCTGTTGGACTAGGCGCAAATCTACCTTTCATTAGAACTCTCCTATAGCAGAAAACAAGTGGCATATCCATTAAGAATATGCCACTTATACATCCGAAGATATCTCAAAGTAAAACTAAAGCAATATCATTTATTGATATAAACTTATTTATCCTAAAGACACAATGTTATCAAACACATTACCAGCATCTTTAATCTTTTGTTCGTTACCCATTGTGCAAATATGATTATCATTCAATACAGGTTCTACCACATCTGCTAATGCAACAATATCTTCTGGCTTACATGCGATTACTTGTTTACGGAACTCTACTTTGTCCTCTAATTTAGCACCGCTGAAGTACATCCCCATTGCACGTGGTCCACGCAACGCAGGTGTCATTGGCAAGTCTAAAGAACTCATAGTACCAATGATATACTTACGCATTTCACGATCAGTCAATGTAAAGTCACGAAGGTATTGAGGCAACTCTTTATATACATCTAAAGTTTCTAACAAGTTAGGATCACGATAACTACAGAAAATCATATTGCCATCATCATAGAAATTAGCAAATGCTCCGTAAGCACCACCTTGTACACGAATACGAATCCAAAGGTATTCATAACGTAAAATCGTTTCTAACACGCTCATTGGACCAACATGTTTGAAACCATGATCGATGAAGTTACCACCTTGTGCTACGTATTGAACCTTACCAGCTGTAACAATACCATCGTTGCCAGATAGACGAGTGATTTGTAATACATCATCACTCAATTCTGTAGCATCCCAAGTTTCAACGAAAGGTTTCATAAGGTTTTCAAAGGCTTCTAATTCGCCTTCTTCACCAACAAACATAATATCTACATTGTTAGCGCGGAATATCTTACGAGCCACTTCGGCTAATTTCTCTGGTAAAAGTGGCAATGCTGCAGGATTAGATGCTAGTTCACTAATTTTTTGATAGTATCCTAAATTACCATTATCTCTAAACTTACCAACAGCAGAAACTTGAGCCATAACGCGTTGACTCACGATGGAATTACCACGGCGGAATGCTTCATTATCCCAAATGGCTTTACTTTCTTGAACAAGTTCAGTCAAACGTTGATCATCGCTATAATCTGCTTTTTTTACGACTTCATTAATCAAGCGACATAAATCTGGTAGTTTAGAATGTAATGCTTTCGCACGCACAATCATAAGAGGCGTAAATTCGTCACGCTTACCATCTTTGCTGATGGCCGTAATATCAGAACTCAATCCCCCTAAATTCATATTAATATCTTTAGCCAGTGCTTCATAACCGCGTTCAGAAGTATCAATACGACCGAGGATATCACTTAAAATATCAGCGTAGAATAGTTCCTCCTCAGTGAGGCAATTTAATTTAAAGTACAATCCCACATAATTGATACCTTTTGTGAAAGTAGGTACAAAATGAACTGTAGTATTGCCAATTTTACTTTCACGACGTTCTACGGCTTCAATATTAGGATTTAAATCAGACAACTCGAGCAAAGGAATAGATGCTAGCGCTTCATCGCTATCTGGTGTTTCTTGACGAATTTTTAGACGTTTTGTTTGCTCTACAATTGCGTCGATTTCTTCAGAGGTCATATTAGCTTTTAAAGTGGCTAAATGCTCTTTAACCTCTGCATCTTTACGTTCTTGAAGACCACGTTCAGGATAAATAGATACAAGAACTTTATGGTTATTATTCAAGATGGAATGACGAATTAAATCTTCGAAATATGTGCCAGCTAAGCCTTTTCGAATATTCGCTAATGCCTCTTCATAATGTAATAATTCCAATGGATCATTATCGTATAGCCAATTATCCATCATACGAATAATATAGGCTAAACCGATAGGACGACCACCAAAATCACTTTCACGAAGAGCAAATTCAATGCTATTTAAAGAAGCTTCTAATAACTCTTTATCTAAGCCCTTATCACATAACTCTTGTAATGTAGACTCTACAATACGCTGTAAGTCAGCTTGTTTATCTAGATTAGAACCTGTAGCTTGTACTGTCCACATAGGTTGGCGAATGCTATCTAAATAGTAGCCACTAATATCAGAACCAATACCAGCTTTCACCAGCGCCTGTTTAAGAGGTGCTGCAGGAGATGTTAACAAAGCATGTGTTAACACTTCAAATGCCAAGCTATGTTCAGGTGTTACATCAGGCAATACATACGCAAAGGAATGCAATGTACGATTATCTGTTGGCTCCTCAGAACCTACACTATATGGATAGCTCACTACTTTACCTTCTGTAAATGGAGCTTGTAGAGCTACCTCCGTATGAACGTCAATAGCATCAAAATGACTTAAGTACTCATCATTCAAGAATGCTAATTGCTCTTCAATATTCATATCACCATACAAGAAGATATAACTATTGGATGGATGATAGTGAACACGGTAGAACTCTTGGAATTCTTCATATGTTAAATCTGTAATATAATCAGGATCCCCACCAGAGTCAACGCCATAAGTAGTATCTGGGAAAAGCTCACGCATCATTTGGCGTTCTAATACAGAGTCAGGAGATGAGTAAACACCCTTCATCTCATTGAATACAACACCTTTGTAGGTAAGTTCATCCTCTGCATTTTCGAGCTCATAATGCCAACCCTCTTGCATTACGATTTCTGCATCTTCACGAACACGTGGGTAGAATACAGCATCAAGATATACGTCCATCAAATTATGGAAGTCTTTATCGTTCTTACTCGCTACAGGATACATCGTTTTATCCGGATATGTCATAGCGTTTAGGAACGTATTTAAAGAACCTTTTACAAGTTCAACAAATGGCTCTTTTAATGGGAATTTGCGAGAACCACATAGAACGGAGTGCTCCATAATATGTGCTACACCTGTACTATTATGAGGTGTTGTTCTAAAAGCAATATTGAATACTTTATTAGAATCTGGTGAATCGATATAAATTAAACGAGCACCAGACTTTTCGTGCTTCATTTCATAAGCGGTACCATTGATCTCATCAATGCGCTCAATGCGGTCAAGGCGAAAGCCAGAATAAATCTTATTTATTTCCATGCTGTCCCTTCTTTCTATATAAATATAACTAATTTCATGCTAACAATTTATTATAACATATCGACGACCCTATATATAGATGTTAAGAATAATTATCGAAATTGCATATTATTAGTAAATTACTACATATTAAAACGTTACACTCATCAATTGATTAAATTGTAATAAATATAACAATAATACTATGACAACGCAAAAACCCCACAGGCATACAGCCCATGGGGTTCATTTTATTTATTATGTTGCATTTGCCACTTTTGATTGCGGCGCAAGGTTAATAAGCCTTCTAGCACTGCTTGGAATTGTACAAAGCTCAATGTATATGGTGGGTACATATCAGGTACCACCTTATAAGAAATAGTAACTTCGGCCTTATCATAATCATAGAAAATACCGTGTAAATTACTCACAGTAGTATAACCGGTTTGAGCTTGCTCCAATGTTGGAATAGGCTGATTTTTAAGATTTCCTAGTAGATCGCTAATGAAACCTTCCTTACGACCTTGGTCATTAAGCATTTCATCCATAAAACTACGTAGACTATCCATGAATTAACCTCTTTGGTCTAACAATAAGCCGTTGTGAATTACACGAACAGCATCTTTAACGCGATTTTCAGCAACAAGGCAAGAAATACTAATTTCAGAAGTAGAAATGATTTCAATATTGATGCCTTCTTGGCTCAAGATATCAAACATTTGAGCAGCTACGCCTGGTTGACCTAACATACCTGCACCAATGATAGAAACCTTTGCCATTTTTTCGTCGATGTTTACAGCTTCGATATCAACAGTTTTTTGTAATTCTGCTAATACTTCACGAGCTAGTACAACATCATCCATAGCTACTGTGAAGATAAGGTCAGTTTTAGGTTCACCTACGGCACGGATAGATTGAACAATCATATCAACGTCCACATTTTTTGCAGCCAATGCTTTAAATACAGTTGCTGCCACACCTGGTTTATTTTCAACGCCTACAAGGGCTACTTTTGCTGTATTAGTATCGTCAGCTACGCCAGTAATTACGTGTTTATTTGCTTCCACAGTATAATCCTCCCGAATAATAGT
The DNA here is from genome assembly GCF_937975875.1 of Veillonella dispar. Taxonomy (GTDB): domain Bacteria; phylum Bacillota; class Negativicutes; order Veillonellales; family Veillonellaceae; genus Veillonella; species Veillonella dispar_B. Next base: position 6,036 of record NZ_CALJSP010000096.1, read on the forward strand.
ACCTGTTTTGTCACTAAATGTTGAACGTACGTGAATAGGTACACCATAACGGAAACCCATTTCTACGGCGCGAGGTTGCATTACACCTGCACCAAGACGTGCCATCTCAAGCATTTCGCCATATGTTACTTCTTCTAATTTGAAAGCCTCTTTTGCAACGCGAGGGTCTGTAGAGTAAACACCTTCAACATCTGTGAAGATTTCACACACATCAGCTTTCATAGCACCTGCCAACGCAACAGCAGTTGTATCGGAGCCACCACGACCTAAAGTAACCATGTCACCATATTCAGTAATACCTTGGAAACCTGCCACAACTACGATATTACCTTCATCCAAAGCTTCAAACACGCGATTTGGATCAACGCCCAAAATACGGCCTTTATTAAATGTATCACTACTTGTAATACCTGCTTGGTCACCTGTTAAGGACATCGCTTTATGACCACGTTCGTTGAATGCCATCGCCATTAATGCAATCGTTACTTGCTCACCTGTAGATAATAAGCGGTCCATTTCACGGCCATAAGGCTTAGATGTTACCTCTTTAGCTAATGCTACTAAGTCATCTGTTGTATCGCCCATAGCAGATACAACAATAACGATTTTATCGTCTTCTTTCTTCTCACGAAGGACGCGATCAACAATATTAAATATTTTTTCTGGTGTAGCTACGGAACTGCCACCAAACTTTTTAACGATTAAGGCCACAATAATCCCTCATTTAACTTATTCTACTAAAAATCAATATGCATATACTTTACCATAAACAAATAGCACTGTAAAGGGATATAAAGCAATTTATCCACTATATAAAAACAAAACTCTTTTGAGTGCGGACACAATTTTAGTATGATTATTTCAGTTATCCTTACAATTTACATACAAAAAGACCAGCCCTAAGGCTGGTCTTTATTAGTTGATTAAGTTAATTAAGCAACTGTGATTTCTTTTTCGGATTCCCACAAACCGTGGATGTTGCAGTAGGATACAGCAATCAATTTACCAGATTTGTTCAAGGAAACTGCCAAAGAACCTTCAGAGATTGCGTGTACAGGGCCTTCGTTTGCAGTTGCGCCGTCACCGTGTACGTTGAAGGAAATTTCACCAACTTCGAATGGCAATTGAGTACCTTCAGCTACGAAGTACAATTTGATCCATTCAATGTGATGTTCTACAGTGTTAGGATGTGCAATGTCTTTACCAACGGACAATGTTACGTGGAAAGTTTCACCTGCTTTTACAGTGTCAACAGTTTCAATAACAGGAACGTGTTTTTCAGTAGCGAAATCGCCGGATTTAATGTAATCATGTACAGCCATAATTAACCTCCTGGTTAGTCTTATATACATACTTAATGTCAAGAATATTTAGCACCTTGTGCTTATGACTATATTATACATTTTCGATATAGTTTTAGCAAGAACTTTTTCGAAAATTTTAGATTTAATTATTCCTATGACGTATAAGTTAAAACTCTATGCCTTTAGCAGCCTTAATACCCTTTTCATAAGCATGCTTTACTACCTTCATCTCTGTTACCGTATCGGCAATGTCAACGATTTCAGGTTTAGCATAACGGCCTGTCAAAATTACGTGTAAGCGCTCAGGTTTATGTTTAAGCATATCTACTACAGAATTCACATCAATAAGCTCATAATTAATGGCATTATTGATTTCATCCATAATGATGATGTCCCATCGGTCTGAATTTACCTCTTCCACTAATGTGTGCCAAGCCTCTTGAGCTGCCTCTTTGTGACGTGCCAATTCAGCCTCGCCTACTTCATCTCGTTTATAGTAAATAAATCCCTTACCCATGGAACGAATTTCTACTTGGTCCCCTAATTTAGCAAGACCTGCTAGTTCGCCATAGCCATTACCACTTTTGATAAATTGTAAGATTAAAACCTTAAGGCCTTGGCCAACAGCGCGTAATGCAACACCTAATGCTGCTGTTGTTTTACCTTTACCATTGCCGGTATTAACTAAAATTAAGCCTCGTTCACTCATAATTAGCTCCTTTTAGCTTTATACTTAGCACATATATCAATAAAATGTTGCGCTCCTTCATCAGAACCAGCAAAGTTTAAATGTAAATACGATGCTAATACATTGTCTGTGGCAAAGCCTCCATCATAGGATTGAGGTTTGCGGCCCCCTTCTAAGTGGAATGCCCATGGGAAGTCCTCTATAGTCGGCTCCATAGTGGAGAAATGGAACTCATGACCACGAATAGCTGTATTCATAGCGCCTAATAAAGTATCTCTCTTTGCAGTTGCTGTAACATACCCTACTTTTTGTAGCTTTTGTTGCATAATGCAATTAGCTGGTACAATACCTACCGTATCATATATGGTACCCTCGAAATCGTGGATGCTCTCACATAAATACATAAGGCCACCACATTCAGCATAAATAGGCATACCTTGTTCGTTGGCTTGACGGATAGACTCCTTCATTGACTCGTTACTAGAGAGTTGGAACAAGAACATTTCAGGGAAACCACCGCCAAATACTAGGCCGTCTACATCAGGAACTTCAAAGTCATTAAGAGGACTAAAGTATACGATTTCAGCACCTTTTTCCTCTAAGGCGGCTAAACTTGCTGGATAATAGAAAGAGAACGCCTCATCATAGGCTACACCGATTTTAACTCGTTTTTCTACGGATTTAGGATCTACTGCATCGGGTAATTCAATACTTGGTGCACTAGATGCGATTTCTAATAATTGATCGAGCTTAACCATTTTTTCAACAGCTTCACGAATCGTATTTATAGCCTCTGTTGGATCAATTTCGGTAACCGGTGTGAGGCCTAAATGACGTTCCGGAGAGTGCATACGGTCATCGCGATAAATAGCACCAATGACTGGAACACCAATCTTGGACATGCCTTCACGAACCATGCGCTCATGGTTAGCAGAGCCTAAACGGTTAAGAATGACACCACCAAAGTTTACCTCTGAGTCATAATCACGAAATCCTTTAGCAATGGCTGCTGCGCTTTCACCCATCGCCTTACAATCGATAACAAGCACAACGGGAGCATTCAATTGCTTAGCAATTTGGGCAGTGGAACTAACGCCTTCTCGTCCACCATCATACAAGCCCATAACACCTTCGATAATAGCAAGGTCTACACCATTTGCCATAGTAGCAAAGAAGGGATTTAATTTGTGAGGTGGCACGAGCCACGTATCTAAATTATAGCTGTCACGGCCGGATGCAATTTTATGAAAGCCCGGATCAATATAATCCGGGCCCACTTTAAAGGATTGCACCGTACGTCCACCATTTGCATAAGCAGCCAATAAGCCCGCTACGATAGTTGTTTTACCTACACCAGAGTTAGTGCCAGCAATGACAACACGTGGAATATGTACTGTGTTCATAAATATTACCTCGTAATACGACGTGTTTGTTAACGGTCCTTACGTTTTGCAAGGATTGTAGACAAGTAGTTGAGTTTAGTATCTTTTGGCATATTATCAAGGCCTACGAATACTTGCTCATCTGGCAAACCTACACGGCTAATCATAACCGCATCATCTGCCATATTGTGTTTAATCAATGTTTCTTGTACTTCATCAAAGTTTTTGTACACTTTCATGATTACTGCATCATCAGCTACGGCTAATACAGCATCAATTTTTTCTTTAGGTGCTGTAGCAGGAACGATAGCTAATACTTCTTCCTTCTCTACGATTGGATAACCAAGGTGGGAACCAATAGCACAGAAAGCAGTAATGCCAGGAATTGTTTCAATTTCATGGCCTGTATTTTCAATCAAGCGATATACATACATGTATGTGCTGTAGAACATAGGATCACCCAATGTTAAGAACACAACGCTTTTACCTTGATCTAAGTAGGATAAGATAATGCGTTTTGCTTCTTGCCAACCTTCCTCTTGTGTAGCATCATCCAATACCATTGGGAATACTACAGGAACGATTTCTGTATGTTCTTGAATATATGGGGATGCAATATTAAGTGCTACAGAACCATCTTTCTTTTCTGTTTTAGGTGTGATGATAATATCTGCTTCACCTACGATGCGAGCAGCTTTCACAGTCATTAATTCAGAATCGCCAGGGCCTACGCCAATGCCATATAATTTACCTTTCATGGGGTTCTCCTATTCTTATAGTTACATTCTATTTATAAATTTCATTTCTTTTATTATAACTAATTTATGCAAGATATACAAAACTACTATTTAATATTTGGAATTGTTGGACGATGTGAACTACGTTTGCCATACAAATCATCAATACAATCTTGCACATGTTGACGGAAGATATCTTGTATTGCTTCATATTCACCAAGTGCGCTATGGATTGGTTTAACTTCATAACCATAATCGGCAAGTTCATTAATAACGCTATCTTCTTCGTCACCAAAGAGATCGTTTTGTGCATGATCTCCAAGAACTAATAATAATGGGTGCACATAAATTGTATTTGGACGCTTCCCATCAAGCCATTCCCATGGCATAGCTACGTCTGCTACATATGGCGCATTTTCTAGCACCGCAATACGTACATTCGTAAGCCCCTCACGAATTAGTTTAAATTGTAAATTACCATATGAGGAATTACCAGAACCAAGGCCACCATGACCAACTAGTAATAAACCGTCGTCCTTAGAAATGTTAAGAGATTTAATGAATCGTTCAATTAAGATTTGGTAATCATCTGGATGCTCTTCTTGCCCTATGTAATATACGAGTGGTCGACCTACACGCAACACTTCTAGTTGGCCCTCCCCTTCATGAGCAAGGATATTATTTTTCAATTTATCAAACTCTTCACCGCCAGTGAAGTGAAGTGGTTGTACATACACATGTGTATACCCGTCTTGGATAAGTTTTTCTAACGCCCCTTGTTCAGTAGGCACCTCAATACCGCGTTCACGTAAACGTTTAACGATAATACGAGAAGAAAATGCTAATTCCACAGTATAATCTGGATAGGATTTACGGATATGCTCCACAACGGAATCAATATTATGTTCACGAGCACTGTCAACAGTGGACCCAAAGGCAACAACTAAAATAGCTTGTTTCATGGAAGTCTCCTTATCTAATTAATAATGTATCTTAATCATACCATAGACGACACATTAGGGGCATACCATAGGACGTATAAAATGGATATTATAAATATTTTTCATAGTAAAAGTAAAAATCCTCCTCATTGGATTTCCAACAAGGAGGACTTTTACGTATATAAAGGAGTGTGGAGAGATGTATGTCTAATTATGTAAGAGATCAATCTAAGAAATCATACCTTGTGCTTCCATGCGAGAGTTTGTCATAACAGGTTTTACAGACTCGCGAGGCATGGGACGTTTACGATCAGACATGCGGATAGCTTGACCTAAATGCTTCAAGAATAAATCTTGTACTCTCTGGACGCTCTCAAAAAGAGTGTTCTTACCAATGGGGCAGCACTT
>NZ_CALJSP010000097.1:0-1772 GCF_937975875.1 Veillonella dispar
CCCTGACTCTGAGAAGCTTTGGAAGAAAATAAAAAAGAGCCAGACGCTTACTGACCGCGGGCACGAACAAAGCCTTCTTTACGAAGTTGTTCAAAGACGGATTTATGCTCCCCTTTTTTCCCTTGGATCATAGGCGCCAATACTAAAATCTTAGTGCCTTCTGAGAAGCTCATTACATCATCTGTCATTTGTTGTATCGTTTGTTGTGTAATAGGCTTACCACATTCTGGACAGTGGGCATGACCTACACGAGCAAATAATAGACGCAAGTAGTCGTAAATCTCCGTTACAGTACCAACTGTAGAACGAGGATTGCGGCTTGTCGTCTTTTGGTCGATAGAAATCGCTGGAGATAAGCCTTCAATATAATCTACATCAGGTTTATCCATTTGTCCTAAGAATTGACGAGCATATGCAGACAAGGACTCTACATAGCGTCGTTGCCCTTCTGCGTAAATCGTATCAAATGCTAAGGACGATTTACCAGAACCACTGAGACCAGTCAAAACGATAAACTGATCTCGTGGTAAGGCTATATCTATATTTTTAAGGTTATGCTGACGCGCACCTTTTACTATCAATTGATCTTTCATTATGTTCCCTATTTAAAGAGATGATACCAAATGGCATCATCTCTATTTTTACTAACATGAAATAATATATGTATATTATCGCACATATAGTCTATATAATCTATGTGTTTTCTTACAATCTATCTAGATATGTAAATTTATCTCTATAGATTCACTAATTACATTCAAGTAGTTAAATTTTTACTATATGAATATATGTTACACCTACTTAAGATTTACTCTTTGTACTGGTCCGTTTTCTCCCTTTACTTGATGCGGGCTTTTTCAATTTGCTTTCACCAGCACTATGCATATCGGACCATTGTTGACGTAGTTCCCCCAATTGGTCGCGAAGCTTAGCAGCCTTTTCAAATTCAAGCTGCTTTGCAGCGACCTTCATTTGACGGTCTAGTTCTTCAATTTTATTGAATAACTCTTCTGGCGTTATATCTGCCACCTTAGGAGTAGATGCCTCTTGAGCATATGGTTCGTGTCCATGGTCCATACCTGTTGTAGAGAATTTCTTTTTCCCTTTCTTCGGTGAAAAGTCCTTCCCATCGGTGACCATATCTTCTTCAATTTTCGTCAACTCAATGAGTTCTTTTACATCTTTAGAGACAGACTTAGGCGTAATATTATGTTCAATATTATAAGCCTCTTGCACAGCACGACGACGATCTGTTTCATCAATAGCTCGTTGCATAGAGCCAGTTACGCGGTCTGCGTACATAATAACGTGACCATTCACATTACGAGCGGCGCGACCGATTGTTTGAATCATAGCCGTATCAGAACGTAAGAAACCTTCCTTATCCGCATCTAAGATGGCTACTAAAGAAACTTCTGGCATATCTAGGCCTTCACGGAGCAGGTTGATACCAACTAGTACATCAAAGACACCGGCCCGTAAATCACGGATGATTTCAGCACGCTCGATGGTAACGATATCTGAATGAAGGTAACGAACGCGGACGCCCATTTCCTTCAAGAACTCCGTTAAGTCCTCGGCCATCTTTTTCGTCAAGGTCGTAACGAGAACGCGTTCATTCTTAGCTGCACGCTTATGAATTTCGCCGAGTAAATCATCCATTTGTCCCTTAATAGGACGAATTTCAATAGATGGATCTAATAATCCTGTAGGACGAATAATTTGCTCCGCAATATTCGTTTGTACTTCCATTTCATAAGGACCAGGTGTGG
>NZ_CALJSP010000098.1:0-15305 GCF_937975875.1 Veillonella dispar
CTCGTCACCGGATTATGGGAATCTATAATACGGATGAGATGCAGATTGTTTTTTCGGATACTCCGGGGGTATTGAAACCTAATTATAAGTTACAGGAATCTATGCTGAACTTCTCTACTTCAGCATTGGCTGATGCAGATGTCTTGCTTTATGTGACGGACGTGATTGAAACTCCTGATAAGAATAACGAATTTATTCAGAAAGTACGTCAGCAGTCGGCACCTATTTTATTGTTGATTAATAAAATAGACCTGACTGATCAGGAAAAGCTTGTGAAACTGGTAGAAGAGTGGAAAGAGTTGCTTCCGCAAGCTGAAATTATTCCGATTTCGGCAGCTACGAAGTTTAATGTAGACTATGTGATGAAGCGGATCAAAGACCTCTTGCCTGATTCCCCCCCTTATTTTGATAAGGATCAATGGACTGATAAGCCAGCCCGTTTTTTTGTCAACGAGATAATCCGTGAAAAGATCTACATGTCTCTATCAATGCCATTTGAATTATATAATTGGGGAACAATTACTCTTTGGCTAGTGTTGTTTACAACGTGGGCTAGTGATACTTTTGCTTATTTTGCTGGTCGTGCCTTTGGTAAACGTAAAATTGTTCCATCCATTAGTCCCAATAAAACACTAGAAGGTTTTATTGGTGGCTTTATCGGCTGTATTATTACAGGCGCTGTATTTTCGTATATCGTAGGCATTCCATGGTGGATGGGCATTCATGTTGGTATGATTAGCGGTATACTTGCACCATTAGGTGATTTATTTGAATCAAAGATTAAACGATTATGTAATGTGAAAGATTCTGGTACTTTACTACCAGGTCATGGTGGTGTATTGGATCGTTTTGATAGCTTATTATTTGCGGCTCCTATTACATTGATATATATATTACTCTTTTCGTACTAATCTAATAGAGGTAAGCTTATGAAATACCTAAGTATTATTGGCAGTACTGGCTCAATCGGTACACAGACACTAGATGTAGTGTCCCAACATCCAGATCAATTCAAGGTGGTTGCCTTAGTGGCACATCATAATATTGACCTCTTAGAACAACAAATTAAAGAATATCAGCCATTAGTAGCTGGATTAGTTGATGAAAATGCTTTTAAAGAGCTACAAGGCCGCTATACAGGTCATACAAAACTTGTAGGTGGCAAGGAAGCGCTCATTGCGGCAGCAACAATTCAAGAAGCTACTATGGTTGTAACTGCTATTGTAGGTGCTGCTGGTATTGAACCTACTGTGGAGGCCATCAAAAAAGGTAAGACCATTGGTCTTGCTAATAAAGAAACATTAGTGGCCGGTGGCCCATTGATTACATCCTTAGCGAATGAGTATGGCGTACAAATTTTACCTATTGATAGTGAGCACAGTGCTATTTTCCAATGCTTAGAAGGACAAGCTCGCGATAATGTTGATTCCTTAATCGTTACAGCTTCTGGTGGTCCTTTACGGACTTGGGATTCCAACAAGATTCAAACTGCCACAGCTGCAGATTGCTTGCGACATCCAACTTGGAACATGGGCAATAAGATTACTATCGACTCTGCATCTCTATTTAATAAGGGCTTAGAGGTAATCGAAGCTCATTGGCTATTTGGTTTTGATTTTGATCATATTGATGTTGTGGTACATCCTCAAAGTATCGTTCATTCTATGATACGCATGAAAGATGGGGCTATATTAGCTCAAATGGGGAATCCAGATATGCGCGAGCCTATTCAATATGCTTTGACATATCCAAAACGTGAAGTTTTAAGTATGAATCATCTTGATTTTACTAAAGCCTTACAATTAGAGTTTTTACCACCACGATATGATGATTTTCCTGCTCTTCGTCTTGCATATGAGGTAGGACGAGCAAGTGGCTTTAAACCAGCCGTATTTAATGCTGCAAACGAAACAGCAGTTTATGCATTTTTAGATGATAAAATCGCCTTTGGTGATATTTACAAAGTCGTTACATCAGTTCTAGAATCTATGGGACCTGAAGATGACTTTACGTTAGACAATTTATTAGCTATCGATAGATGGGCTCGTGAAAAGGCTACATCATTGATGGTATAGGAGTATATATGACAACGGCATTAGCCACAATATTTGTATTTGGTTTAATCGTGTTTATTCATGAGTTAGGCCATTTTATTACAGCAAAAATGTCGGGTATGCAAGTAGATGAATTCGCCATAGGTTTTGGACCTGCGATTTTTAAAGTTCAAAAAGGGGAAACCTTATATTCTATTCGTATCATTCCTCTTGGTGGCTTTAATCGTATTGCTGGCATGAGTCCTGACGAGCCGTTAAATGAACGGTCATTTTATACTAAACCTGCATGGAAGAAATTTATTGTTATTTCTGCAGGGGCTGTATTTAATTTTTTATTGGCCATTGTTTTATTCTTTGGCCTCAATGCAACAGTAGGTAATCTTACCTATACAAATGATCCTGTTATTGGTAATATCATCCCTGGTAGTGCCGCTGAACAAGCTCATTTACAATCAAATGATAGAATTCTTACTATTGATGGTAAAAAGATTTCTACGTGGGATGAAATTCGTCCTAGCTTACAAGGTACTGCCAATCACGGTGTTACCGTTGTGGTAGATCGAGACGGAGAAACTGTAGAAACTACAGTGATTCCAAAAATGGAACAAGATAGTCCTAAAATTGGTATTTATCCTAGTTTTACACGAGAAAGTTATAGCATAGGCGAGTCTTTGCGTTTTAGTCCGAGATACTGTTTACATTCTTTGTTCAAGACTTCTATGGTCAAACAATTGTTGCTATGTTAAGTGGTTTGTATGATATGATTCGCGGCACACAAGCTGCAGAATTATCCGGCCCAGTAGGTATTTCACAAATGGCTGGCACTATTGCACAATCTGGCTTTGCACCACTTTTGAGCTTCGCCGCATTCTTAAGTATTAACTTAGGGGTTATAAATCTTTTACCATTACCTGTATTAGATGGTGGTCATTTAATTATTATTTTGGCTGAAGCAATTACAGGTCGTAAATTACCTGCTAAGGCACTAATGTATATTCAAATGGTTGGTGTTGCTTTAATGGTAGCATTATTCTTATATGTAACAACTCAGGATATATTCCGATTACTATAAGATAGATGGGAGATTACAATGATTGTACGTAAACCAACAAATGGTATCTATGTAGGTACAGTTAAAATTGGTGATTATGCACCGGTAAGCATTCAATCTATGATTACTACAGATCCGGTTCATACGGAAAAGGCTATAGCTGAAATAAATCGTTTAGCTGAGGCTGGTTGTGAACTAGTACGTGTTGCAGTTCCTACTATGGCTTCTGCTAAAGCTTTAAAAGCAGTTCGTGCTGGTATTGATATTCCTTTAATTGCTGATATTCATTTCGACTATAAATTAGCGTTAGAAGCTATCGAGAATAATGTTGATGGATTGCGTATTAATCCAGGAAACATCGGCGGTGAGGATAAGGTATTGGCAGTTATTGAAAAAGCTAAACCTAAACAAATTCCGATTCGTATTGGCGTTAATGCAGGGTCTTTACCAAAGCATATCCTCGATGCACATGGAGGTCATCCTACAGCTGATGGCATGGTGGAAACTGCATTAGAACATGTCCGAATTCTCGAAAAGCTCGACTACCGTCAAATGAAATTATCTATTAAAGCAACGGAAGTTCCTTTAATGGTAGAAGCCTATCGTAAGTTATCCGATAAGATTCCTTATCCATTGCATTTAGGTGTTACTGAAGCTGGTACGATAAAACAAGGTACTATTAAGTCTGCTATGGGCATTGGTGCTTTATTATTAGACGGTATCGGTGATACTTTACGTGTATCCTTAACAGGTGATCCCATACATGAAATTGAAGTAGGTCGAAGTATTTTGAGTAATTTAGGATTACGAAACTTTGGAGCTACAATGATTTCCTGTCCTACTTGCGGTCGATGCCAAGTGAACTTATTTGATATGGCAGGGATTGTAGAGGAACGTTTAGCATCCATTAAAGCACCTATTAAAGTAGCTGTTATGGGTTGTGTCGTAAATGGGCCTGGTGAGGCTCGTGAGGCTGATTTCGGCATTGCTGGTGGTAATGGACAAGGTATTGTCTTCCGTAAAGGGGAAGTTATCAAGACTGTGCCAGAAGCTGAATTAGTAGATACATTATTTAGAGAAATTGATCAATATTTAGAAAACTTAGATGAGGAGTCTTTATGTTAGCCACTAAATTATATGCACCTACATTGCGTGAAGTTCCATCTGACGCTGATGTAGTTAGCCAACAGCTTATGCTTCGCGCTGGTTTTATGCGCAAAACTGCAAATGGTTTATATAGCTTTTTACCATTAGGTTGGAGAAGTATCAAAAAAATCGAAGCTATTGTACGTGAAGAAATGGATTGTGCTAGTGCTCAAGAAATCATGATGCCTATCTTACAACCTGCTGAAATTTGGAAAGAATCTGGCCGTTGGAATGCATATGGCGCTGAAATGATGCGTATTAATGATCGTCATGATAATGAATTCTGTTTAGGACCAACTCATGAAGAGATGATTACTACACTTGTTAAAAATGAGATCAATTCATATCGTCAATTACCAGTAAATTTATATCAAATTCAAAGTAAATTCCGTGATGAACGTCGTCCGCGTTATGGTTTAATGCGCAGTCGCGAATTCATTATGAAAGATGCATACTCTTTTGATGTGGATGAAGCTGGTTTAGATGAATCTTATAAATCTATGTATGATGCATATACACGAATTTTCACGCGTTGTGGTCTTACATTCCGTCCTGTAGAAGCTGACAGCGGTGCTATCGGGGGTAGTGGCACACATGAGTTTATGGCAATCGCAGAAGCTGGTGAAGCTGATATTGTGTATTGCACAAAATGTGACTATGCTGCCAATATTGAAATTGGTAAACCTGGTATTATGAAACAGGAAGAAGAAGCACTTCAAGAGTTATCTGTTGTGGACACTCCAAATGCAAGTACTATTGAAGCTGTTGCAGAAATGCTTAATTTACCATTACATAAAACGATTAAAGCTGTAGTATTTTCTATTGATGGTAAAGTTGTGTTAGCTATTGTTCGCGGTGACCATGAAGTAAATGAAGTAGCAGTGCAACATGCTGTACTTGGTTCCGTAGAGCCTGAAATGGCTACACCAGAAGAATTGGAAAAAGTAGGTTTAACAGCTGGCTTTATAAGTCCAGTTGGGTTAAAACAAACAGAAGAGTTTGCCATAGTAGTAGATGAATCTGTTATGGAAACGTACAATGTTTGTGGTGGTGCAAACAAGAAAGATGCTCACTATATTAACATTAACCCTAAACGTGACTTTAATGTAGAAGATATTATTGTCGCACCGATTCGTTTGATTACAGCTGACGATGTTTGCCCAACTTGCGGTGGTGCTCTAGAACATGCTAAAGGTATTGAAGTAGGCCAAGTATTTAAATTGGGTACAAAATACTCAGAGGCATTACAAGCTACATTCTTAGATCAAAATGGTCGTCCTAATCCAATGATTATGGGGTGCTATGGTATTGGTGTATCTCGTACATTAGCTGCAGCTATTGAGCAGTACCACGATGAAAATGGTATCATTTGGCCACGTGCTATTGCTCCATTTGAAGCCGTTATTGTACCTATTAATGCAAAAGATGAAGCTTTGATGTCTACAAGTCAAACAATTTATACTGCATTACAAGATGCAGGTGTAGATGTGTTACTTGATGATCGTAAGGATCGAGCTGGTGTAAAATTCAAAGATGCTGATTTAATTGGCTATCCACTTCGAATTACAGTAAGTAAAAATACACTTGAAAATAATGAAGTAGAAATTCAAATCCGTAAGTCTGGTGAAGCGATTACATGTGCAATCGATTCTGTAGCGACTAAGGTTACTGAATTACTTCAAGATTTATAATTAAATTGCGATTCTAGTGAATACTCATTAGGGTCGCAATTTTTCTATCTCATCTTGAATAAATTAGCTAAATCAGTCATAATTAAAAGATAGGATAATTGTAATGGGAGGTGCTCTATGCTTGTTGATTTTCACATGCATTCTATCTATTCTGATGGAGTTAAAAGTCCAGAAGAATTATTACGTCATGCTTTAGATTGTAATCTATCTATGATGGCTTTAACTGATCATGACGAAATTGATGGCATAAAAGCATTGCGTGCCGCTCAAAAGCAATTAGATCCGGAAAAAACTATTAAAATTATTAATGGTTGTGAATTTAGTGCTGACTATAAAGATAAATCTATTCATATTCTGGGATATCGTTTTGATGAAACAAATCAAGAATTAAAAGACTTTATTCAATATTTTAAAGCAAAACGAGAAGAACGGATTGATGAGATTATCAAACGTTGTAATAATGCTGGGTATGTTATATCGAAAGATGACTTACTTAAAAAATTTCCTAAGACGCAAGCTTATGGGCGTCCACATATTGGACAGTTATTAATTGATGGTGGTTATGCTAAGGATATTAATGAGGTATTCAAAGGTATTCTTCGAAAAGATAGTCCATGCTATGTACCTAAGGTAAAGGTTGAGGTTCCGCATATTATTGATATTATTCACAAAGCTGGCGGCCTTGCCGTTATGGCCCATCCTAAACTAGTAACTAGTGATGAATATGTAGTAGAAATGTTAGCCTATGATTTTGATGGTATGGAGGTTTACCATACTAAACATAACGATGATGATGTGAAACGATATAAAGCATTAGCTAAAAAACATAACTTGTTTATTACAGGTGGTTCTGATTATCATGGTATTCCAGGTAAAGCACCAGATCAATTTGGCGATTACTTGGTATCCGCTGAAAATGTATCAGAATTTATTAGTTTGTTATAAATAATGAGGTTGACTATGGAAGTCGTTGCATTTGTAGGTAGTAGTGGCACTGGTAAAAGCCATCGTGCGCTCGTAGTTGCTCATGAAAATAATATTGAATGTATCATCGATGATGGCATTTTAATTCATGATAATAAGATTGTAGCTGGCTTTTCTGCAAAGAAAGAATCTAGCCGATTAAAAGCTGTTCGTCGTGCTATTTTCCAAGATGAAGTACAAGTAAAATCAGTGCGTGAACAATTAGATAAAATTAATCCTAATAAGCTTATGATTATTGGTACATCCGATAATATGGTAAAGAAAATTACGAAAGCATTAGGATTGCAAGATCCAGATCGATACATTCGCATTGAAGATGTAGCTACACCTAAAGAAATTGAAAAAGCACAACATGCTCGTCTTAAAGAAGGTAAACATATTATTCCAGTTCCAACAATGGAATTGAAACCTCACTTTAGAGGGTATTTGATTGATCCAATTAAAACCATGTGGCGTCGACGTACTTTGAAAAAACAAGATCAAGATACATTGGGGCAAATTGGATCAGAAGGTTTTGAACGTTCTGTAGTTCGTCCTGCTTTCAGTTATTATGGACGTCTTACCTTCGATGATGATGTCATTATCAAATTGATTCGCAATGGCTTAAAAAAAGTTGTCGGTGTTGATGAATCAAGTGTTATTTCTTTCAAAAAGAGTGACAAAGGCCAAAATGGTTTAGTTGTAGATATGGCTGTTGTTATTGAACATGGTTATCCTGTTAAACCATTGATGCAACAGGTACAAAAGTCCGTTCGAAATGAAATTGAGTATATTACAGGCATGTCTATTGAACGTATGTCTATAAAAGTTAAGAATATTATAGAAACAAAACGTAAGATTGTTAAAGTATAGGAGTTAGAATGAAGTCTTATTATATTTACACCTATGGTTGTCAAATGAATACTGCTGATTCTGAGCGCTTATCGCATCAGTTAGAATCTGTAGGCTATACACCTACAGAGGACGTAGAAACTGCAGATTTAATTTTGTTAAATACTTGTGCAGTGCGTGAGAATGCAGAAACTAAAGTCTATGGCCGCATAGGTGAGCTAATGAGACTGAAGAGAAAAAACAAAAACTTGATTCTTGCTGTTACAGGTTGTATGGCGCAGAAGAATCAAGCGGAAATGTTTAAACGGGCTCCACATATTGATATTGTATTAGGTACTCATAATATTCAACATATTAATGAAATGATTGAAGAGGTTCAACGCGGTCATACACATCAAATCAATGTGGATATGGATAATTCTGTACTACCTGAATTGGAAGCGAAACCTAATGGCACCTTTTATGCATGGGTACCTATTATGAATGGTTGCAATAAGTTCTGTACCTATTGTATTGTTCCTCACGTTCGTGGTAGAGAGATAAGTCGTCCTGTAGAAGCCATTGTAAAAGAGGTTACTGAACTAGGTGCAAAAGGGTTTAAAGAAATCACGTTATTGGGACAAAATGTAAACTCTTACGGTTTAGATTTCAAAGATGGTACTGATTTTGGTACATTAGTTGATGCCCTCGATGGTATTCCAGGAATTGAACGTATTCGCTATATGACAAGTCATCCTCAAGATATGACTAAATCTATGATAGATGCACTTGGGCGATCTTCCAATATCGTTACCCATTTACATTTACCAATACAATCAGGTTCAGACCGTATTTTGAAGAAAATGAACCGTCATTATACGGTAGAACATTATAAAGAATTACTTTCTTACTGTCGTGAGAAGATTAAAGATGTAGTAGTTACTACAGATATTATCGTAGGTTTTCCAGGGGAAACAGAGGAAGATTTCCAAGCTACATTACAATTGTTAAAAGATGTACGCTATGATATGGCTTATACATTCATTTATTCTAAACGTTCTGGAACGCCAGCAGCGACTATGGATGATCAAGTTCCAGAAGAGGTTAAACGTGTACGTTTACAAACATTGATGGATGTGCAAAATGAAATCTCTTATGAACTAAATAAACCTATGGAAGGGCAAGTGTTTGATATTATTGTAGAGGGGCCAAGTCCTCGTGATGAAGATATGTGGTTTGGTCGCACATCGGGCAATAAAATGGTATTATTCCCGAAAGACGACTCTTTATCAATTGGCGAAACCGTACCAGCCTATATTGATAAAGCACAAACTTGGGTTTGCTACGGTACAATACAAAAGGGGTAAGTATGGCAAAAAAGCAAACACCTATGATGGAGCAGTATTTAGATATTAAATCTAGATATTCTGAAGAATTACTGTTCTTTCGTTTAGGTGACTTTTATGAATTATTTAATGATGATGCATTAATTGCGTCTCGTGAACTTAATATAACCTTAACCGGTCGCCCAACAGGAGATGAGGAACGCACACCGATGTGTGGCGTTCCTTTTCATGCTGCTGAAAGCTATATAGAAACTTTGGTAAAAAAAGGCTATAAGGTTGCTATTTGTGAACAATTAGAAGACCCTAAAGCAGTTAAGGGCATCGTTAAGCGTGACGTTATTAAGGTCATTACACCAGGGACTGTAATGACTGAAAATGGTAATGATGCACGGTCAAATAACTTTTTATCGTTATTTTATATGGTAAAAGATGCATGGATACTTGTATTTTCTGATGTATCTACAGGGGAAGTTATTTGGCATCGCATTACTGATTGTGAAAAACGAAGCGATATGTTTGATGCTCTCAGCATGTATCGTCCAAGTGAAATTATATTGCCTGAGGGAACAGTATTACCGCAAGATATAAAAGACTTTATGGATAATCAATTCAGTAATATTGTATTATCTCCATTTAGTACATATCATACACAGCGCGAAGTAGCGGAAAAGGCTGTTACTCACTTTGGTGATCTAGGTCTCATGGAAGAGGATGTATGGGAAGCTTTGGGCTATATGCTCTTATATTTAGAGGATATCATTAAGTCTGAAATTTCTCACATTAACTATGTTCATCAATTGAGTGTCGGAAATCGTTTGATTTTAGATACATCTTCTTTGCGTCATTTAGAGATTACTCATAACTTACGTGATGGTGGTCAAAAAGGTACATTACTTGATGTACTTGATCGTACGTTGACACCAATGGGTGCACGTCTATTAAAACAATGGCTCGAAAGTCCATTGACGGATGTTAATCAAATTCAGCGTAGACAAGCCGCTGTAGCAGAACTGATTACACGTGGTGCAGAACGTTCCCATATCCGTAGCTTACTGGATTGCATTTATGATTTTGAGCGTATTGTAGGGCGTGTAGAAACTGGATCTGTGTCCCCAAGGGACTTAACAGCACTTCGTGAATCATTAGCTGTGTTGCCAGATATTAAAAATGTATTAAGCACATGTGCGAGCTTATCATTAACTTCCATTAATGACCGCATTCAAGATCATAAAGATATATATGACTTATTATGTCGTGCTATTGCTGATCAGCCTGCACTGACATTAAAAGAGGGTCGAGTTATTAAAGATGGTTTTAATCCGGATTTAGATGAACTACGTTCATTGGCTACGAATAGCGAACAATGGTTAGCCAAGATGGAAGCTGATATTAAAGAGGCTACCGGTTTATCTAAGATTAAAACTGGCTATAATAAGGTGTTTGGATACTATTTCGAAGTATCTCATAGTAAATCTGAACAAGTACCAGATTATTTCATTCGAAAACAAACATTAGCCAATGCAGAGCGTTATATTACACCGGAATTAAAAGAGTTTGAAATCAAAATTCTCAGTGCTAAAGACAAGATAATTGCCTTAGAACATGAACTATATCAACAATTACGAAATGATATTAAACTCGTTATAAAAGATGTACAAGAGACAGCTCGCGCTCTAGCTGAGCTTGATGTATTAGGTTCCTTAGCACTTGTAGGCTATGAAGAGAACTATATTTGTCCTACCATTGTTATGAATGGACAAATTAATATTCGTGATGGTCGCCATCCTGTTATTGAAAAATTCTTAAAACGGGAGGTCTTTGTACCGAATGATATCGTTTTAAATCATGATGACGAGGAGTTCTTACTCATTACAGGGCCTAACATGGCCGGTAAATCAACGTATATGCGTCAAGCGGCAATTTTAATGATTATGGCTCAAATCGGATCTTTCATTCCTGCTCGGGAGGCATCTATTTCACCTGTAGATCGTATCTTTACGCGTGTAGGCGCTAGTGATGATATTTCTACTGGTCAAAGTACGTTCATGGTAGAAATGAAAGAGGTAGCATATATATTAGAAAATGCCACACACAATAGCTTGATTATTCTCGACGAAATTGGTCGTGGTACGAGTACCTTTGATGGATTGAGTATCGCCCAAGCTGTAGTAGAGCATATTTGCAAGCATATTCATGGCAAAACGTTATTTGCCACACATTACCATGAGTTAATCTGTTTAGAAGAAAGCTATAGTAAATTAAAAAATTATACTGTAGCAGTAAAAGAAAAAGGTAAGGATGTGGCCTTCTTGCGCCGTATTATTAGAGGTGGTGCAGACCGTAGCTATGGTATTCATGTAGCTAGATTGGCAGGCTTACCGAATTCTGTATTAAAACGAGCAGAAGTAATTTTGGAATCCTTGGAAGATCAAAGTCATGATGCTAGTGATTTAAATAATCGTGTGATTGGCGGTCAACCTACTAATGTGGTTAAACCAACCACTAAACAAGCGAGTGATTCTCCACTAGGTAACTTATTTACTCATTCAGTAGTTGATAGCTTACTGGAAGTGGATGTAATGAGCATGACACCTATAGAAGCATTAAATAAATTATATGAACTACAAGAGGAGGCTCGTAAAGGAGGCGGGAAATAATGGCTACCATTCATGTATTGGATGAAACCACAATCAATAAGATAGCTGCTGGTGAAGTCGTTGAACGCCCCGCATCAGTTATTAAAGAGCTCATTGAAAACTCTATCGATGCTTCTGCTACAAATATAGAGGTAGAAATTGGAGATGGTGGTGTGGCATATATGCGCATTACCGATAATGGCATTGGTATGACTGAAGAGGATGCGCGGTTAGCAATCCTACGACATGCAACATCTAAAATTCAACATGTAGAGGATTTATTTGATATTGCATCCCTCGGCTTCCGTGGTGAAGCATTAGCTAGTATTGCCTCTGTATCTCATTTTTCCTTGACTACACGCAAAGCAGATTCTGATTTAGGGACTCGTATTACTGTAGACGGTGGTACTTTTACCGATTGTATTCCTTACGGTGCTGCACCTGGTACGACAATTGAAATTAGAGATTTGTTCTATAATACGCCAGCTCGTCGTAAATTCTTGAAAACAGAACGTACAGAATCGTCTAAGATTCAAGATATTGTGGGGAAATTAGCCCTTAGTAATCCACACATTTCCTTTAAGCTCATCATCGATGATCGAGTGGCTATCATTACGCCTGGAAATGGTAATATTGGTGATACTGTAGCTGCCCTATATGGCTATAAAACTAAGGATGATATATTTACTGTTGCTTATGAAAGTGACTCTATCTATATCGATGGTGTAGTAAGTAAACCTACACTTCTTAAAAGTACGAGAATATGGCAGACTATTATAGTTAATAACCGGGTTATTTCTGACAAAACTATAATGAAGGCTATAGATAATGCATATCACGCATTATTGCCGAAAAATGGTCATCCTTTAGTGGTCCTAAATATTACTGTTCCTGCTGAGATGGTTGATATTAATGTGCATCCTCGCAAGAGTGAAGTAAAATTTTCTGACGATAAGATTATATTTAAAGCAGTTTACCATGGTATTTTGAATACCTTAAATAATCCTCTTCATGAGCGTTATGAACGAGAATCATCTTCTTATATAAATGGTATAGTCACTAATGGAGTTGACTTCAATAGTAACAATAGGGATAGTAATAGTAATTCATCTTCCGCTGGCAATAGTACGTATGATTCGTATCGAACACCTTCTGTGGTAGAAGATGAGATGCAGTCTGCTGAACATATAGCAACAGCGGTAGATTTTGATAAGGTCTTTGGTGGACGACGTACAAAAGGGTACGAAGTCATGCGTAGTGAAACTACGCAGTTTGTAGAGAACCTTAAAACTAAAGGGTACACACCACCTTCGCCTAAGACGACGTTCGAACAGTCTTCCTTTACAGATGAAAGTTTTGATGCTGTACCTACCGAATATACTAGTTATACAAAAGAGGACGTCGAGAGATTTAAGTCCTTGGCTCAAGATATTCGGGAAGACAATACGGAGGAACGTACAATTCAAAACTCTGGATTCTTACCGATGGGACAAGTTGCGTCTTGTTATATTTTGGCTAAAAAGGGTGATGATCTCTACATTATAGATCAACATGCGGCGCATGAACGTGTGCGTTATGATAAGCTTTGTAAGTCCTCTGAAGCAATTCCTATGCAATCTATACTAGTTCCTCAATATAGTGAGGCCACAGATGATGAAATGAATTTGGTAGAGGAAGAACGAGAAACATTACTCGATCTTGGATTTGATGTCGAATTAGGTGGTCCTACAAAGATAAAACTTGTAGGCGCTCCTGTAGATTTAGTAGAATCTAAGGCGTTTGAAATTCTCCAATATGTATTTTCTTACTTACATGATCACCAACAACCTACTAAGGCTCAGTTGCGTCATGAAATGCTAGCCTATGCATCTTGTAGAGGAGCCATTAAGGCAGGTCATAACCTTAATATGTATCAAATGACTACCTTAATTGAGGATTTATTTAGTACTGAAAAGCCTTATGTATGTCCTCATGGTCGACCAACAATTATTAAGTTTACACCTGATGAATTAGGGAAATTATTCTTACGGTCCTAATATGAATATTTTAACTACATCTCAAAAATCTAATGAGGCCATTCAGGAGGAAGCCAAAGCATTGGCTTCCTCTATGCATATGACCTATATAAAACGAGGAAAATCATCTATACCGGCATTATTTAGAGAATATCAATGTGAATATATTGCGGTTCTTTCAGGCGCTGGATTAACTATCCACTTTCCTGAAAACAAAAAACATAGCTTTCATCTTTCCATGGCACAACTACGTATATTACGTATAGAACGTGGTGAAGGAGATCATCTAGTTAATGCTGTTCAAACTATTCTGGATAAAAAAGGCATACTTGATGGACAGCAGTTTACATTTCTCGACTCTACTATAGGCCTAGCTAGTGATAGCATTATTGTTAGTTATGCTTTTCCTAATGTAGAGATACAAGGATTAGAAGGTTCGTTTCCTATATGGCTTGCTACTTCCTATGGATTGGCTCATTATATTCATAGTGAGGATAGTGTAACAAATGCGTTACGACGTATTCAGGTACAACATGCGACCTATGAAAACTATTTACCTAACCTATCAGATAATAGTGTAGATATTATTTATTTTGATTCCATGTTTGAAGTGCCTGTAGAGGAAAGTCCACAATTTAAGCCGCTTCGTGGTCATACTGTAGAAAGTCATATTGATGATATAATTATGTCGCAAGCTATGTGCGTTGCTAGATATGGTGTTATTATAAAAGAACGACCCTTTAGTTCGGTCTTTCAAAAGTATCCACCTCATCAATTGGTGGGGGGAAAGTATAGCCGCATAGGCTATGGTGTATATATGAAGGAGTTATTGTGAATCCCTTAATTACCATCGTTGGACCTACGGCGGTAGGCAAAACTGAGCTTACCTTGGAATTAGCTGAACAACTTAATGCTGAGGTTATTTCTGGTGATGCTTACCAAGTATATAAACAACTCAATATTGGTACCGCTAAACCATCGATGGATGAACTTAATAGGGTAAAACATCATCTCATTGATATACTAGAACCAAATGATTCATATTCGGTGTCTATTTTTCAAGACCAAGCGAAAGAGATTATCGCTAGTTTAAAAGATCAGAATATTCTTCCTATTTTATCTGGTGGCACGGGACTGTATGTTCAATCATTATTGGAGAACTATAACTTTAATGATGTTAAACCTGATGAAAGTTTGCGAATAGAACTTGATGAGTTATATAATACCAAAGGTATTGAAGGCTTACGAGACTATGCTTTCACATTGGGAAAAGCACATAACATAGAAATTCAATATAGTGATAAACATCGTTTATATCGAGCTATTGAGATATTGCATCATGGTAATGTAGATTCGTTACGAAATCAGACAAAAGATGGTTTATCTTATAAAGGACCTATCATCGGTCTCATGAGAGATCGTGATAAATTATATGAACGCATTAATTTACGCGTTGATATGATGTTTGATGCAGGTTTGATTGAAGAAGTAGAGCAACTTCTTAAATCTGGAGTAAATATGTTTATCATCGGTAAGACGACTCCAGAGAAGGAGCAGCTGGTGAGAGTGGCC
>NZ_CALJSP010000099.1:0-4373 GCF_937975875.1 Veillonella dispar
AAAGAAGAAATACGAGGCTCTCCAGCAGTACAAAGAACGGTTTACATTCTTGTTGAACTTTACAGGTAGATATTCTTTGGCAAATGATATTTACATGCAGATCGGTCTCTTAACCTTGGTTGGTTTGGCCGCAAAAAATGCGATCTTGATTATCGAGTATGCTAAGATTCGTGTTGACGAACGTGGTATGAACGTTGTTGATGCCGCTATCGAAGCTGCAAAAATTCGTTTACGTCCAATCTTGATGACATCCTTTGCGTTCATCCTTGGTGTATTGCCATTGGCAGTATCTACTGGTGCTGGTTCTGGTGCTCGTACATCCATGGGTATTACTGTAGTAGCAGGGATGACAACAGCAACATTGTTTGGTATCTTTATCATTCCAATGCTGTTCATCATCATTGAAACACTTGGACCTGGTTTGTTTACAAACCGCAAAAAAAATCACGACTAATCATTTACATTAGATAATTTTGTAGAATGACAAAAACACGTCACTACTTAGTAGTGGCGTGTTTTTTTATATAATTTATGATATAATAATATAGAATATATAATAATATATATGAGACTTTCACGGGCTTCATGGTGAAAGTCTTACTTATTGATAGGAGACTTTATGAAATTAACTAAAATGCATGGTCTTGGCAATGATTTTATCCTCTTTGCCGACCCTCAAGGTGCTAACAAGGACTATACTGATTTAGCCATTCGCCTTTGCGATCGCCGTACAGGCATTGGTGCTGATGGTTTAGTCATTGTTGTACCATCTGACACATGTGATGTGCGCATGCGCATCATCAACTCCGATGGCAGTGAAGCTGAAATGTGCGGCAATGGTATTCGATGCTTTGCCAAATACGCTTACGAACACGGAGAAATTACAAAAGAAACTTTCACCATCGAAACATTAGCAGGTGTTATGAAGCCAACCTTAACCATCGAAAATGGTGTGGTTACACTAGTAACAGTAGACATGGGCAAGCCATTCTTTAACAGTAAAGATGTACCTATGAATGTAGACATGGATAAGGTCATCGACGTAGACATTGATGTAAATGGCGAAACTGTAACAGTGAGCTCTGTATTGCTCGGTGTACCGCATACAGAGGTTTACGTAGAAGATATTACAAACGCCCCTGTTACGACACAAGGTCCAATCCTTGAAAAACACGATGCATTCCCATCCAATACAAATGTTAACTACATTGAAGTAGTAAACGACAAACACATCAAGGTTCGCACATGGGAACGCGGTGCTGGCGCTACACTAGCATGTGGTACAGGCTCTTGTGCCTCTGCCGTTATGTCCTTCGAAAAAGGCTTAACAGGTCGCGAAGTAGACGTAGAACTTTACTTAGGAACATTGCATATTTCATACTTGGAGGATGGCACGGTGCTCATGACAGGCCCTGCTGAGGAAGTCTTCGAAACAGAACTTCCTATCGATTAAGATGAAGTGGTTACAACTCATATTAAATGCGTTTCTAAAGTATCAACAAGGCCGTTCACTGATGCCGAAAAATACAGAGCCCCTCTTAGGCTTACTCCTATCCATACTCGTCATCATCATCGCTGTAGCCAATAGCATTGCCATCGGTTACGCCTTGATAGTGGTATGGTGCATTATGGCTTATGTGTTCTACCGCAAAGGGTACCAACCAAAGGAACTACTAAACCTATCATGGACAGGTGCTAAAACATCTATTGTGGTGATGCAAATATTCCTGCTCATCGGTTGGCTCATCGCCATGTGGCAAGCGGCAGGTATTATACCTATGATTATCGCCACAGGCATCGACTTGATTGATCCTTCTATCTTTATCGCTTGTGCCTTTTTGTTAACAGCACTGGTGAGCATGCTATTAGGAACTGCCCTTGGCACTGTGGGTACCATAGGTATTGTACTCATTACGATGGCAAAAGCCGGTAACATTCCAGAAAATATCGTAGCAGGCGCCATCATTGCTGGCGCTTACTTTGGTGATCGGAACGGGCCTTTATCGTCTAGCGCCTCTCTCGTAGCGACCTTAACGCATACAAAGGTATCGACCAACATCCCTATTATGTTTAAGGACGGTCTACCAGCACTTGTTATTTCCACAGTGCTCTACCTAATACTATCGCAGTGGTTCCCTCTCAACTATGCAAATAGCTTACTGTCTGATACGATTCACTTTGTGTTCAACATCGATTGGACCTTATGGATTCCAGTCATCATCATCATTGGTCTGTTACCTTTGAAAGTATCTATCCGTTGGCCTATCGGCCTTAGTGCATTAGTAGCGGCAATTCTAGCTTATACCAATCAGGGAGCTACCCTTTCTGATTTAGGCTGGTATACCTTAACAGGCTTTGAACTACCACATTATAATCCACTAGCAGATATCATTCACGGCGGCGGCTTACAAACGATGTTCATCCCTACCCTTTCCATTTTTATGGCAACTGCCATTTCTGGCATGCTCGAAGGGGTTGGCTTCTGGAACGATGTGAGACAGCTATTAGAACGAGCGAAAACACGAAGTGATGTATTTGCGGCAAACGTAGGTCTCGCCTTTTTAACAGGTGCTGTAGGTTGTAGTCAAGCTATTGCGGTGGTGATGACCCACTCTATTATGCGCATTACCTATGCACAGAGAGGCATTCAAGATGAAGATGTGATGCTCGACTTTGAAAACAGCGGCATCGTCATTGCCCCCTTACTACCATGGAACATCGCCGCTTATGTACCTGTAGTTATGATGGGTACTAGTACAGCTGGCTATGTACCATTCGCCTTCTTCCTATACCTCGTACCACTCCTATACTGGTTACGACTACGGAATCAAGATCAACCAATCATACGCTAATTACAAAATCAATCAAATTTACGCTAATTACAAGATTAACCAATCATAGGCTCATTAATTTATCTTAAAGGGGAATTTGTATGATTTACACCATTACCTTTAATCCAGCCCTAGATTATATTGTTCGTCTTGATCAACTCAAGACGGGCACCATTAATCGCACCACCCAAGAGTACGTTCTCGGTGGCGGCAAGGGTATCAATGTATCCATCGTGCTCAACAACCTAGGCATGGATACAACGGCACTCGGTTTCATCGCCGGTTTCACAGGGGAAGAAATCGTAACACAACTGAACCAATTCGGTGTGAAAGAGGATTTCATCCGTCTCCGCGAAGGTTTAACGCGCATCAATGTTAAGGTGAAAGCCTCTGACGAAGAAACAGAAATTAACGGCCGTGGCCCTATCATCGCAGACGACGAACTAGAAGCCCTCTATAAACAGCTCGATGCATTAACTGAGCAGGATACATTGATCCTTGCAGGCAGTATTCCTTCTAGCTTACCAAGCGATATGTACGAACTCATTATGGAGCGCTTACAACATAAAAATATTCGCATTGTCGTAGATGCTACAAAAGATTTGCTTACACGGGTCTTACCTTATAAACCGTTCTTAATTAAACCTAACAATCACGAGCTTAGCGAAATCTTTGGTCGTACCCTTTCCACAAAGGATGACCTCGTAGAGGCCGCTAAGGCATTACAAGAGAAAGGCGCACAACATGTGCTCATCTCCATGGCTGGTGATGGAGCTATCTTAGTAGCTGCTGACGGCACTGTATATACAAGTCCTGCCCCTAAGGGTACACTCGTAAACTCCGTAGGCGCCGGCGATTCCATGGTAGCTGGCTTTATTACAGGCTTTGAAAAGACAGGCGACCTACAAGAGGCGCTCTACTGGGGTATCTCCAGTGGTTCTGCCTCCGCTTACTCTGAAAATCTCGCTACGCTGGCAGAAGTAGAAGCACTACTTTCACAAGTACGAGTTAACTAGTTTTCTATTTTATGTGCATCAAGGAGTACACATATGAAAATCACTGATTTATTAAAACCTCAATCCATTCTACTGAATGCAGATCCAGTAAGTAAGGCCGATGCCATTTACACCTTAGGTGAATTAATGGAAAAAGGCGGCAACTTATCTGATAAAGCAGAATACTTAAAAGCTGTTTTCGCTCGTGAAGAATCTGGTTCCACAGGCCTTGGTGATGGTATCGCTACACCACATGCTAAATCTACAGGTGTAAAAGAAGCCGGCCTTGCCGCTATGGTCGTGCCTAATGGTGTTGATTTCGAAGCACTCGACGGTCAGCCATCTCGCTTATTCTTCATGATTGCTGCACCAGAAGGCGCTGCCGATACCCATGTAGAGGTGTTGAGTAAATTAGCGACTATGGTCATTGACCCTGATTTCAAAGAGGCGCTCATCGCTGCTCCAACTGTTGAACGTTTCTTGGAACTCGTAACAGCTAAAGAAGATGGCAACTTTGATCCATCTGTAGAAGGCTTTATTAAACAAC
>NZ_CALJSP010000100.1:0-4374 GCF_937975875.1 Veillonella dispar
AGAATTATTAGGTATGAAAAATATGCACGTCAGTGGACTTCGGTACTGTGCCTAATTTTGGGTGACCCGAAGGATGAAGCGGCGGAGGTTAATTAACAGGAGGTGCCACAATGGCAGTAGTATCAATGAAACAATTATTAGAGGCTGGTGTACACTTTGGTCATCAGACTAGAAGATGGAACCCTAAAATGGCGAAATTCATCTTCACTGAACGCAATGGTATTTATATCATTGACTTGTCCAAAACAGTTAAAAAAGTAGAAGAAGCTTACAATTTCTTGCGTGAAGTTGCTTCCCAAGGCGAAGTAATCTTGTTCGTAGGTACTAAAAAACAAGCTCAAGAAGCTATTAAAGAAGAAGCTATCCGTGCTAACATGTTCTTCGTTAACGAACGTTGGTTGGGCGGTATGTTGACTAACTTCAAAACAATTGAAACTCGTATTAAACGTTTAAAACAATTGGAAGCTATGGCAGAAGATGGTACTTTCGAAGTATTGCCTAAAAAAGAAGTTATCGGTCTTCGTCATGAAATGGAAAAATTGGAAAAATATCTTGGCGGTATCAAAGATATGCCTAAAATGCCAGGTGCTCTTTTCGTAGTTGATCCTAAAAAAGAAAAAATCGCTATTGCAGAAGCTAAAAAATTGGGTATTCCAGTTGTTGCAACAGTTGACACTAACTGCGATCCTGATGAAGTAGAATTCCCAATCCCAGCAAATGATGACGCTATCCGCGCTGTAAAATTGTTGGCTGGTAAAATGGCAGACGCTGTTCTTGAAGGTCGTCAAGGCGAATCTTTAGACGGTGCTGAAGCTGCAGAATAATTCTGTTAAGCTACTTAATCATTTCTGATTAGCATTTGAAAGATAAATCTATAACATATATAATTAGGGTAAGGACTATATCCTTACCTTAATTAGTACTAGGAGGAACAAAATAATGGCAATTACTGCTGCTTTGGTAAAAGAATTGCGCGACATGACTGGCGCAGGTATGATGGACGCTAAAAAAGCATTGGTTGAAACTGACGGTAATATTGAAAAAGCGGTTGACCTTCTTCGTGAAAAAGGTTTGGCTGCTGCAGCTAAAAAAGCTGGTCGTATTGCAGCTGAAGGTGTAGTACAATCTTACATCCACGCTGGTGGTCGTATCGGTGTATTGGTAGAAGTTAACTGCGAAACTGACTTCGTTGCTAAAACTGATGATTTCCAAAACTTGGCACGCGATATCGCTATGCAAATCGCAGCTGTAAACCCTACATACTTGAACCGTGAAGAAGTTCCTGCTGAAGTAATCGAACACGAAAAACAAGTATTGTTGGAACAAGCTAAAGTAGAAGCTGAAGAAGACGTTAAAGCTGGCCGTAAACCAAAACCTGAAGCTGTTTTGGAAAAAATGGTTGCTGGTCGTATTGAAAAATTCTATAAAGAAAACTGCCTATTAGAACAAGTATTCATTAAAGATGGCGACAAAACTGTTACAGACATCATTAATGAAAATATTGCAAAAATCGGTGAAAACATCAACGTACGTCGTTTTGTTCGCTACGGTTTGGGCGAAGGCATTGAAAAACGCCAAGATGACTTCGTAGCTGAAGTAATGGCATCTGTTGGTAAATAATTAAGAAATAATAAGAGAACACCGTACAGTGTTCTCTTATTTTGCAATAGAGGAGTAAACACATGGCAAAGAGAAACTTTAGACGTATTGTTTTGAAGTTGAGTGGTGAAGCATTAGCGGGTGAACAAGGTTTTGGTATTAACCCTGATGTTGTTGAAGAATTTGCAAAAGAAATTGCTGCTTTAGCAAAATCCACTGATTTAGAAATCGCAATTGTTGTTGGTGGCGGTAACTTGTGGAGAGGGTTAGCTGGTAGTAACCAAGGTATGGATCGTGCTACAGCTGACTATATGGGTATGCTAGCAACAGTAATGAACTCCTTAGCATTGCAAGATGCATTAGAACAAGCAGGCGTAGACACTCGTGTTCAAACTGCTATCGAAATGCAAGAAATTGCAGAACCTTATATTCGTCGTCGTGCAATTCGTCACTTAGAGAAAAAACGTATCGTTATCTTCGGTGCAGGTCTTGGTAAACCATACTTCTCTACAGACACAACAGCTGCATTGCGCGCTGCTGAAATTGAAGCAGATGCAATTTTGATGGCGAAGAAGTTTGCTGACGGTGTATATGATTCTGATCCTAAAACGAATCCTAATGCCGTTAAATTTGATGAATTAACATATAATGATATCATCACAAAAGAATTAAAGGTTATGGATGCAACATCCACAACTTTATGTAAAGATAATAATATCCCTATTATTGTATTTAGCATGGACATTCCTGGTAATATTACAAAAGCCGCTAAAGGTGAAGAGATTGGTACCATAGTTCGAGGAGAATAATTCAAATGGAAATTAAAGAATTGTTGCAACAAGCAGAAGAACGCATGAATAAGTCTATTGAGGCTTTAAAACATGAATTTGCATCTATTCGTACAGGCCGTGCTAGTGTAGCATTGCTTGACAAAGTAATGGTTGACTATTATGGTAGCCCATCTCCAATTAACCAAGTTGCAAATATCTCCGTGCCTGAGCCGCGTATGATTGTTATTGCACCTTGGGATAAAACTATGATTGGTGCTATTGAAAAAGCAATCTTACAATCTGATCTTGGTTTAAATCCAGGTAATGATGGTGCTCAAATCCGATTGACTATTCCTCAATTGACTGAGGAACGTCGTAAAGAAATCGTTAAAGTTGTTCATAAAAAAGCTGAAGATGCTAAAGTTGCAGTACGAAATATTCGTCGTGATGTAAATGATGCATTGAAAAAAGAAGAGAAAGCTAAAACAATTACTGAAGATGATGCTAAAGACGGTTTAGATCAAATTCAAAAACTTACAGATGCTAAAATTAAGCAGATTGATGAGTTAAAAGCAGTAAAAGAAAAGGATGTATTAGAAGTATAATGTTAGATTCTAATAGCCTTATTGGAATGCCATGGCAGCTTGCAAAGTCTCGTTTGCAGGCTGCCCATATTCCTTTTAAGGTAATGATTGGGGGATCCTTTAATCGCTTTTTTGATATTGCTGATAAAGGATTTTATGTAGCACGTATTACCAAGGTTGATGAGTGTTTACATATACTAGTGTATAGACCAATGATTGCCAGCGACTTCGGAAATTCTATCGAGGTAGACTATGCTAAAGAAATTATTTAACCGTAAACCATCTGATACGCCTGTTATTGATAGTAATGTGATACCAAAACATGTTGCTATTATTATGGATGGCAATGGTCGTTGGGCAAAACGAAGAGGCATGCCACGATCAATGGGACACCGCGCAGGGGCCGACGTATTAAAGCAGATTGTTATTGCTGCAGATGAGATTGGAATTAGAGCTCTTACGGTATATGGCTTCTCCACAGAGAACTGGAAGCGTCCTGAACAGGAAGTTTCTTTACTTATGGCTCTCATAAAAGAATACTTAAATAATAATGTTAAGTATATGCATGAACATAATGTGCGTATTCGCTTTATTGGATATATCGGTGCTCTTTCAGATGAGCTTCAAAAGATTATTCGCGATGCCGAATTATTAACTCAGAATAATACAGGCCTTACCTTACAGTTAGCAATAAACTATGGGGGGCGTGATGAAATAGTAAGAACTATCCGCGATATTACAAATTCTGTTGTGGATGGAACTATTACTACAGACGAGATTACAGAAGACTATGTTAGTTCCCAACTTTTCACTAAAGAGTTTAGCGATGTAGACTTGTTAATTCGTCCAAGTAGTGATTTTAGAATTAGTAACTTTTTATTGTGGCAGCTAGCTTACGCTGAATTCTGGTTTACTGATTTACATTGGCCAGATTTCACTAAGGAAACATTATTAGAGGCTGTTGCAGCATATCAAAAACGAGAACGCCGGTTTGGTGGCTTACGTGATGAGGAATAAAAAATGTTAAAAACACGTGTTATTACCGCTGTTATAGGTTTTATTATTGCCTTAGGGGCCATTACATTAGGCGGACCTGTATATGATATTCTTATTACATTATTAGCTCTATTGGGTTGGCGTGAGTTTGTTTTACTAGGTAAAGCTAAACATGTGCGTATGTCCATTTTATGGGGCTATATTAGTATTTTATTATTGATGATTGCCTTTGCATGTCATCAGTATATTCTAGCAATAGCTATATTAGTATTGAGTTTATCAGCCAATTATATGTTATGTACATTTGGTGAAAACAAATACTCTTTAGCTAGTGTTTCATTTAGTGTATTTGGCTTATTATATGTTGGTATTGGCATGATTTCTTTGCTCATGATTCGTCATGACTCTATATACATGTCTCTATC
>NZ_CALJSP010000101.1:0-2329 GCF_937975875.1 Veillonella dispar
TACCTGCATCGAGATAGGCTTTTGTGAAAGCTTTTGCCAAATCATGATGTTCATCGACGAATTGACCATTAAACACAAGAGCACAGCAAATATTATCATGCCAGAGATGGTCAGGATCTTCGAAGACCTTCCCAGTTCCCATTTCAAGGGCTAGAGAGCCAAATGGTTCGGCTACACTATACCCAGCAATTTGACCTACCGATAGAGCAGATGGCATTTCTGGAGGGCTCATTTCTACGATTTGTACATCTTTTTCAGAAAGACCCGCTTCTTCAAGCATGCAATCCACGAGAACTTTTTGAGTTGATTGTTTATGAGGGATAGCAAAGGATTTGCCTTTTAAGTCTTGAACGGAGTTAATATCCTTATTGACGATGATAATATTACCCTCTGTATGACCAAGTGCAGCAGCACGAACATCAATGCCTTGTTCACGAGCCTTTACACCAAGTTCAACAAGAACAGCTGCGGCATCTACCTTACCAGTATTTAACGCATCCATAAGCTCTGGCCAAGATCCATATTTAACAAGCTCTACATGAACAGGACCATCTGCCGTTTCCAACTCTTTTGTAGCAAATACTGGCAATGCATGGGTAATTGGTAAATAGGCTACGCGTACAGTCTTTAATTCTTGTGCCGTCTTTGGTTTATGGTGTTCATAATAACCATAGGCTATGCAGCCAATAACCAAGAGAACCACTCCGATGATTAGATACCATGTCTTCTTCATAACTTCCCCTCTTTCTATCTCATAACAAGGGGCGTTTTTGACACATGTCATTTTTCACACTTTTCTAAAACCTAGATGAAGTCTGGTTCTAAAACACCTTGTCTTCTAAACTTATTTATACCCTACTATATCAATATGTATTAATTATGTCAACAAAACACAGTGATATTGTAGGTATTATTATTTAGGCGCGAAAAGTATCAATATAGGCACTCCACTACACATATAACAATAAGCATAGTAGCTACTAGCTAGTGGCAAAACAAACAAAAGATACTCACGAAATACAAAACAGGTAGTATCCATCAGATACTACCTGTTTCTATATGCGTCTATTCACACATTGTATTAAGTTATTTCATATATATTTAGTTATACTCTATATATTTACTGATATCGCATATGTATATATTTACTTGAACAAAGTCTTTTTATTTAATACATATACCTCGGATGTACCTGCTTCGCTAGATTCAGATACATTTGGATAAATAGAAGATTGACGGAAGTGCTTAATCTCTCCTTTTGGAACGATTAACATCACAGGTTTACCAGATGCGATAATCTTGTTAAACTCCTCTTCGTTAACTTGTTCCATAAGATATTTCTTGGACCATTCAGCACTGCGCTTTTTCAATTTATCCCGATCGTCCCAGCGACTTTCATCACCGTTAATCTTAATAATCTTATGACCTGTATAGTATACAGCAGCTGTACTATACCCGTTGTAGTAATAGATATCACCATCATAAGAGTCTACAACAGGCACTACATCAATATTACTACGCTGTTTTACAAATGGTTCTAAACCTTCCACAACAACGATGGAGGAAATAACCATAGTACCTAGGACAATAATACTAACAAGGCGATACCCTTTTTTCGTATACCATGCGTGGAATAAAAGGAGTACGGCTACAGCCGCCACAACATAGAGCAAGAAATAGAAACCCCATGGAGCGAAGAATGATCCCGCTACATAAGCAATCCATAAGAGTAAGGTAGGTCCCATAATGACCCATTTAACCGCTCTAGATTTACCTTTACGTATAATCTTCATAACGCCCATAGCGCCGATGGCACTAAAGGGAACTAAGCTCACGAATGTATATAAAGGATATTTTGTAGCCATTAAGGTGTAGAACAAAACGACCCCAACACCCCAAGTCATGTTATAGATAAAGGCTGTATGACGCTGTTTAAAACCATCAATCATGCCGTAAATAACAGCACCAGTCCACGGCAAAGAAGCACCTAGGAAGATGGCGATATAATACCACCACACATTATCTTCAGGATGTTCAGATTGTGTGGCCCGTGTTACATTGTGAAGCCCCAAGAAGCCGTTGATAAAATCTTGACCGTGAACGCTGTACATATACACATACCACGGCAAGCAGACTACACAAAAGGCAAGGATGCCTCGCCAGTCAAAGATAGCTTTCACCATCGACCAAGAGCGATTGATACCGGCAAAGACGAGCAAAATCATGCCCGGCAAAACAAGTGCAACGGGCCCCTTTGTGAGCACCCCAAGGGCCGCAAAGATATAGGCCACAATCATAGCATGTGGTTTCTGTTCCACCATCCCCTTAT
>NZ_CALJSP010000102.1:0-5685 GCF_937975875.1 Veillonella dispar
GCCATAGCAGCTTTAACACGGCATACATAGCCATGGTGGTCAGCGCCCCAAATATCGATCATTTCTTTGAAGCCACGATCATATTTATTGCGGTGATATGCGATATCCGCCGCCAAATATGTAGGAACTCCATTATCACGGATAACTACGCGGTCTTTATCGTCGCCATAGTCAGTGGATTTCAACCACAAAGCACCGTCTTTTTCATACACTTTACCAAGAGCCTTTAAGGCCTCTACGGAGTGATGAATTTCATCAGTTTCATGAACTGTACGTTCAGAGAACCAATTATCGAAAGTAACACGGAAATTGCTTAATGTTTCCTCTAAGCGAGCTAATTTTTCTTTTAAGCCCTCTTCTTTAAACAATGCTACACGATCAGCTTCGTTCATAGTATTTAATTTATCGAAGCCTTCGCGTTCTGCAATAGCTTTTGCAGTCTCGATAATATCAGGACCACGGTAGCCATTTTCAGGGAATACGAGAGCCCCTTCTGGAATATCGAATTCAGGCATGGAACCATCTTCGTTGCGCTTAGGTGGGAACACTAATGTAGCACCTTGCAACTCTTGGAAACGGTACTCAATGGAGATAGCCATATTATCGATTTGGTTACCTGCATCATTGATGTAGTACTCGGATTGTACATTGTAACCTGCTGCACGCAACAAGTTTACAAGTGCACTACCATACGCAGCACCACGACCATGTCCGACATGTAACGGACCTGTTGGGTTCGCACTTACGTACTCTACTTGAATCGTATCGCGTGCACGCAATGGTTGAACACCATACTGATCGCCAGCATTTAAAATAGCTTTCAACGTATCGTATACCATATCAGATTTCAAGAAGAAATTGATGAAACCTGCACCAGCAACCTCAGCGCGTTCGAGCCAATCAAAATTCATATGACTAATCAAAGCCTCTGCAATAGCACGAGGGTTTTGACGAGCTACACGAGCGGATTGCATAGCGATATTTGTAGAAAAATCACCGAATTCTTTTTGAGGTGGCACTTCGAGAACGATTTCTGGATATTCCCCAGCTGGTAAGCCACCGCTGTTAATCGTATCTTGTAATGCCTGTTCAATCCCCGATTTCAGGATTTCCTTCATGTCCATGCTCTATATCCTCCCGCACGTCTATATCTAACTGATTATAAAATTGCCATTCACCTTCGACGGAAATATCATATCCTAAATGAACATGACCTACGCCGTCGTGAAAGTCTACTGTTAATTCATGAGTATTCACGGCCATGTGCAAATCACCATACGGTGTTTCATACACGGATTCGCGCTCTTCACCACGGACATATTGATGACGCATATTCACAGCCCCTGTTCGAAGCAATACAATAGAGTCATCATGGATTTTAATGGTCGTCTTTACCCCATCTAAGCCAGTCACACTAGATTCTTCATAACGCACATACTGAGCATTACCCTTTTCATGTGATGTACCTGGGGAAATCAGTTCCACTACGGTATCCTTGCCGTCCATATCTCGTTGTACACTTTTTACGGACACTAGAACCCGCTTCATTTTTCAACCTCCATGGCAGTAATTAATCATCATATTATACCATAATCAAAGACTATTTTGCACCCTCAATGAGTCGCAATTTCTTAGTCTTTGTCATCTGTTTTATGGCATATTCTCTACGTTGTGCATCTTGTTTATTGTGAAAGCTTTCAGAATACACCAATGTAACAGGACGTCGCCCTCTCGTATACTTAGCACCGCCTGGAATAAGCCCATTATGAGCCTCTATACGGCGCTCAATATCGGTGGTCCACCCACAATACAAGGAATCATCTGCGCAACGCACCAAGTACACGTAGTGCCGCTCTTCAGACTTGGCCTCCTTATTTGCCATTTTTTGCATCATCAGTAATCGGTTCCAACGTAATAGTATTGATGATTACTGGCTCTACTGGTTTATCATTGCGACCAGTTTTTACTTTGCCAATTTTTTCAACTACATCCATACCTTGTACTACGGTACCAAAGATAGTGTGTTTGTTATCTAACCAATCTGTAGGTCCCAATGTAATAAAGAATTGAGAACCACCTGTATTAGGGCCTCGGTTTGCCATGGCAAGAACGCCCATTTTATTGAAGTGTAAATCATTGGAGAACTCATCAGGAATTGTATAGCCTGGACCGCCAGCACCTGTACCATCTGGATCCCCGCCTTGAATCATAAAGCCTTCGATAACGCGATGGAATGTAACACCATTATAGAAACCTTTTTTTACTAAGTAATCAAAGTTTTTTACCGTAATAGGTGCTTTAGAGCCTAGCAAACGAACTTTGAATTGACCATAATTTGTATCAAAAATAGCATACTCATCAGCGATTGGCGCATTAGAGAAGTTAGGCATAGCTACCGTTTCTGCTTTTACAGTATTTCCTTGTGGTTGTTCCCCACTTTTTGTACCACAAGCTGCTGTACCAAGCATTGTAATCCCCAACATTGCGCATAAAGCCAAGCGTTTCCAGTTCATAGTTCCCCCAATATATTGTTTATACTAACATGTATGTAAAATTCACATAGAAAAGCCGCTCAACCCGTGAGCGGCTCTTTTTTAGTATATCATGTTTTAGAGAAAATTTGGTTTAAATAATTATTAAATTTACCAATTTATATAACCTTATACTTTCAGTTATAGATCAGTCATTATTTACCATCAAATTGTTCAGTTTTTTAGTCTACAATGAGGACATTAGAACTCAATCAATCCACTTGAAATGCTTGCACGCATTATAGATGCCGTCCTTATCACAATCAGTAGTGATATAATCGGCTTTTTCTTTTAATTCAGGGCGTGCATTTCCCATAGCAATGTTAAGCCATTCCGGTCTAAACATGGATAAATCGTTATACCCATCGCCAAAGACAACAGCTTGATTAGGCTTCATGCCAAAATAATCCAGCATATTACGAATGCCCAAGGCTTTTTCCATTGGTTCATACAAAACACAGCCATCACCATAACGGATGAGCTTATGTGTCATATGCTCAATTTCTTTCTCCTCTTCTTCCCCTTCTTTAAAGAACACATAAATCTTATAAAACTCTTCTACATTATGAAAGTCAAAATTAGGATCTACTGTCGTTTTAAAAACATCCCAATTCGGATGCCAATCTAATATTTCCTTATACGGCGTAATTCGGCCTAATTTATTCCGATCTGTTACAGCCCAAGGAATATTGTGGGACTCTAAATATTCCAAATAGTTAATGCATGCGTCACGATCCATGCCAATCATGGACACTAGTTCATTATTAACAGTAACACTATGTCCGCCGTCTGCCACAAAATCTGTAAGCCCCGCTTGTTCCGCAAAACGCTTTGCATCTACTTGGATACGGCCTGTTGCTAGTGCCACCCGATGGCCACGGCGCTTTAATTCATCTAAGCTATATTGAGCACTGTCAGGAATTTTACCTTCCGGCCACACAGCTAATGTATTATCGATATCGAAAAAGAAAAATTTCTGTTCCACAGGCCCTCCTAATCACGTCCGCTCATTAACTTAAATCGCTCTTTCTGCTCTACATCAGGATATTTTTCTTGATCCACATCACTCAAAAACATATCTAGTGGTCGTACATATAAGTCACGTTGATCATATAATTTTTGATACACTACGAACTGTTCACTCGTTTCCGAATGAGTTGCAACATCTAACACATAATAGTACATGCCTTTAAAATGACGATATAAGCCACCCTTTACAATTTTTCGCATTTATAACCTCATCACATAACATACACAAACGGTTACAAATTATATTAATCAAGAGATTCCATGTATTGAATAGCCTTAGTCAACATATCTGCTGTAATTTTGTACGGAGATACATCAATATCATGAACAGATGTAGCCTTTTCAACAATTTGAGGAATATGCGATGCAGTAAGACCTAACTGTGAAAGTTTAGTAGGCCAACCTAATTCGCGGTATATTGGCAACCACCGTTGTAATTCATCCATTTGTTGGTCAACGGTTAACAAAATAAGTAAGCCATATGCTACCATTTCACCATGCAAATGGTTTTCTTCTGTTTCTTTATTAGTAACACAGCCATAACATACAGCATGAGCCATATTACTATTATATGCCATAGGAACACAACCCGATACAATACCGGTAGTAAAGATAACAGTCATAGCAATGGTATCAAATGCATCACTACGTTTTTTAGCTTGACTGTCTTTATAGGCTTGTATACCATGTACTAAAATTGGTTCACTACACATAGAAGCTAGAGTAAGGCCTAACTGAGTATTATAATCTTGCTCACGATTGCGAGCAGAAAGATGAGTTTCATAGTGTTTTGCAATAGTATCTCCCATTCCCGCCCACAAGTAACGGCTTGGTGCTTCTACGAGAATATCAGCATCAATAAAGCAGTGCACAGGAGGATGATTTACAAAGGCTACGTCATCAAAAGTATGCTCTGCAGTGTATACAGCTGCTACTTCTGACGTTGCAGCACAAGTAGAGGCAATGGTCGGAATTGTAAAGAATGGTTTATCATCTAACTCTAGAGCTACTACTTTTACCGTATCCATGGCCTTACCACCACCAACAGCAAACATAAAGTCCGCATCTTTTACAGAAGCCATTTGTGCAATTTCCTTACCTCGAGCGAAAGTACACTCTCCACCAAAGTGAATAATATCTAGCACTTTAATCCCTGCTTTATCAAGCACTGGACGAATGTGTGGCAAAGCTTTAGAAAGAGCTGTCTCACCACCGATGATAGCTACAGACTTACCATATAATTTTGTAAATTTGGGAATAGCATCGAACACCTCATGACCGCCAAAACTATAACTAGGTAAACAATGAGTACTACGCATAAAATCTTCCTTCCTTCCTTCATCATCTATATTCTTATTATAGAAACTTCTACTCACAAAATCAATTTTATATGACAACCCTTAAGACACAAAAAGGTTCTATACTTTCACCAAAACGAAAGCATAGAACCTTTAATTATATTATTTTTTATCAGACACAAGGCCTTTATGAATAAGACCTACGATGAAGCCTAATATGGCAAAGATTACCCAACCCATACCGGCCGCTTGGAACGGAATATATTGAGTAAACAATCTCTCTAAAGCATCTGGTGCAATACCAGCTGTTTCTAAGCCAGTCATAAGTGCAGAGATCATTGTAAAACCAATCGTCCATGCATATATGCAACGACGTCCACCAAATACATTGTTTGCAAGCGCCAATAAGATGATTACAATTGTCAATGGATACAATAACATCAATACAGGAATGGCTGCACTAATGATTGTCTTCAAGCCAAACATACTAAGGCCAAATGCAGCAACAGAGAAAATAACTACATATAACTTATAGCTAATTTTTGGTGTCAACTTATGGAAGTATGTACCACAAGAAGTAATTAAACCAATACTTGTAGACAAACAAGCCAAGAGAACGATAATAGCCAGAATTATTTGTCCAAAATCACCAAATAAATAGTTAGCACTTGTAGAAAGGACAGGCGCCCCTGTATCGAACAAACCAAAGCGTTCTACACTAGTAGCACCGATGTTGGCGATAAATACATACACAATACCGAGAAGGCCTACTGCAATAGCGCCTACTTCCATTACTGTTTTTGTAATAACCGCACGAGATGTAGCGC
>NZ_CALJSP010000103.1:0-7201 GCF_937975875.1 Veillonella dispar
TCCGGTGCCATCAGAAATTCGTGGAAACATTCATCCAGCAGAAAATGTATCCCATACTTTTCACATTTCTCTGCAATCCGCACCAGAAGCGGCTGCTGTATCAGAACACCGGTAGGATTGTTTGGATTGCACAAAATAATCATATCCAGATCATCTGAAAGTGCTTCCAGATAAGCAAGATCCAGTGCATAACCCTTCTCTTCCCCCAAAGGATAATAAAAAATCTCGCATCCGACTGCCGAAAGTGCAGCCTCATACTCCGCAAATCCCGGCTCCAGAAGCAGTGCTTTTTTCGGTTTTAAGGCCGCTGCAAAAGCATAGAGCAGCTCAGACGCACCATTTGTACAGATCACCTGCTCTTCTTTTACATATTCATGTTCTGCGATCGCATGGCAGAGCTTCCGGCACTGTACATCCGGATAATTTACAATCTGTTCCATGCTCCGATAAACCGCCTCAATTACAGAAGAGGGCGGTCCGAGTGGATTGATATTTGCGGAATAATCCAGAGTGCAGGCCTCTGAATAAATATCTCCGCCATGTTTGTGACGCTTGTTGTTCATGGTATGTTCCCTTCCTGGCATCATAACAATGTGAGTATGTTAAAGCTGCAATAAAGAAGCATAACAACGATAAGAAGCAGCCCTGCAGACGCATACATCAGCCTGTTTGCTCTTCTGATATCCTCACATTCCACGGGACGCAGTGCATCTCCGATCGTTTTCTTTTTATATAAAGTTCCAAAATACCAGGCATCTCCGGCAAGCTGCACGCCGAGTGCCCCTGCCATGGCTGCCTCCGTCTGTGCCGAATTCGGGCTGGCATGGTTATAGCGGTCTCGTTTGAAGATCTTCCAGGCATTTTTTGCCGACAGGCCGGTAAGTCCTGCTGCCGCCACCATAAAAAGAGCAGACAGTCTTGCCGGAATGTAATTGAGTACATCGTCCACCTTTGCTGCAAAACGACCGAAATACAGATATTTCTCATTCTTATATCCGACCATAGAATCCATCGTGTTGACTGCCTTATAAAAAGCTCCGAGTACAGGCCCGCCAACTGCCAGATACAGAAGCGGTGCCATCACTCCATCTGAGGCATTTTCTGCCACTGTCTCTACTGCTGCTTTTGTTACACCTTCTGCCGTCAGCTGATCCGTATCTCTACCAACAATCATGGAAACAGCACGGCGTGCTGCCTTTAAATCTTCTTTTTTCAGTTCTCTATAAACCTTCATACTCTCATCTTTCAGAGATTTTGCCGCCAGCATCCAGTAGCAGAACAATGCCATCACAGCCAGATGCAGATACGGATGGATTTTTCCGGCCAGATACAGCACAGCTGCCACCGCTCCGGCTGTGACGCTACAGACGATCACTGACAGAAATACACCGGCTGTTTTTTCCCCCTGTCCTGTCTTTGGAAAAACCTCCCGAAGCCCTTTTTCCGTAACGGAGATCAGATTGCCGACCAGCCGGATCGGATGATAAAAGCAGTGCGGATCACCGATCAACAGATCAAAAAACACACCGAGCAAAAGTGCCATCATCCCTTCTCTTCCATATATCATGATACTTTTTCCCTTTCCAGTTTTTTTGCCATACAATTTTCCAGGAACCGAAATGCGAACATCGGATTGGAATAATAATATAGATGCGGAAATCCCATCAGACTGCCATCTTTTGCATAACTGCAGCTCCAGCTTCTTTTCCCGGCCGGTTTTTTTGCCAGACAGGCACTTCCCGGATCGGTGCTGTCAAAATAGTGGAATTCATGGGCACGCACCGGAAATCCCTGCTGCCATATGTTTCTTGCCTCTGCCTGTTCTTCGTTCAGATCCAGTGTGATATATCCAAATCTTCCCAGCTTTTCGGTGCGGTACGCAACTGCGTTTATCACACCTGCCATCGGATATGTCTTTCC
The DNA here is from genome assembly GCF_937975875.1 of Veillonella dispar. Taxonomy (GTDB): domain Bacteria; phylum Bacillota; class Negativicutes; order Veillonellales; family Veillonellaceae; genus Veillonella; species Veillonella dispar_B. The sequence goes on from NZ_CALJSP010000103.1 coordinate 1,921, forward strand.
TTCCATGTCCTGCATTTCCTGATGAAGGTACATAAAACCGCCGCACTCTGCCAGGATCGGAATCGCTTTTTTTTCACAGGAGCGGATTGATGCAAGCATTTCGCTGTTTTCGGAAAGCCCTGCTGCAAACAATTCCGGATAACCTCCCGGCAACAAAAGTCCATCTGCGTTTTCCGGCACTTTCGCATTATGGAGCGGCGAAAAGAATGTGATCTCTGCCCCCAGTTCTTCCAAAAGCTTCAGGTTGTCTTCATACAGAAAGCAGAATGCCTCATCTTTTGCCACTGCGATCTGTGGTCTCTGAGTGCGTATCTTCTGAACGTGCGGATCTGCAAAATCTGTATGTGCAATCGGTTGGTTTTCAAAGCCAAGATGGAAATTACCAAAGCTAATATTTACAACAAATACACCAATGAGAACAGCTAAATAACCAAAGATAAGGATGGATTTTTTGAACAAGAATAAATCGCGGAATCCACCAACGGTGCAAAGTCGGCTAACTTGAGATAAGCCACCTACCACGAGGCCTGCCGCCAAAGAAATTAACCAAGGTGCATGCATAGCACCAGGACCTTTTTGACTAAAGAAGATAAATGCTGGAGCCGCTACTACTAAAACTAGCAAACCAACTTGGATAGCAGGCATCATAGCGGACTCTAATTTACTCAATGCATAGGTACGCTGTAAAGAATAACCTTTTTTCAAGAATATAGTACCAAAGCCGATACCACCAGCAAAACCAGCAATACCAAACAACGCATTTAAGTCCCCGCCGCCAAGTCTTAAAATCATACGAATCGGACAACCGAGGAACATCAAAGCACCAATCATAACAAAGAAGCCGAGAATAAATCGAATAATTGGAGAAGAACCACCTTTGCTTTGATGTTCACCACGAATCATGGACAATACATAAGCCCCTAAAATAAGACCAATAATTTCTGGACGAATGTACTGTACAGGTGCAGCATGATGTAGACCTAGACCACCGACAGTATCGCGAACAAAGCACGCAATACAGAATCCCATATTACCAGGATTTCCAGCTAATACGAGGAATCCCGCAATAGCACCAATAATAAGGCCTGCAATAATTAAATTCCTTTTTTCATGAGACCCACTCATAATAAACTCCTTTCAAACAAACTACACTACAAATATATGAGTATATACTCCCACCCTATCAAGTATATGACTCATGATATAATAACCATAAATACACCTTGTTATTCATGGAGATTACCTATGAACTATATCTATTTAGATAATGCAAGTACCACGTTCCCTAAAGCACCTAATGTGGCTAATGCCATGGCAAACTATATAACAAACTATGGTATCAATATTAACCGTGGCTCCTACGCCCTCGCCTACGATGTAGAGGATATTATCTATACAACGAGACAACGACTAAATACTTTATTCAACGGTCATGATCCATCTCACGTCACTTTTACGCAGAATGTGACAATGAGCTTAAACATGGTCATCAAGGGCCTGTTGAAAGCCGGTGATCATGTACTCGTTAGCGCTATGGAGCACAACGCAGTCATGAGACCACTTACCCAACTACTAGATAAGGGCATTACCTTTGATATTATTCCTTGTGATGTTACAGGCTCTATTGAAATAGATGCCATTAAGTCTCTTATCCGTCCAAATACAGTGGCTATTATTACCAACCACGCATCTAATGTATGTGGCACCATACAGCCTATTGAATCAATAGGTGCTATCTGCAAGGCTCATAATCTACATTTCATTGTAGACGCAGCCCAAACAGCTGGTGTTATCCCTATTGATGTGAAAGCATATCATATAGATGCACTTTGCTTTACGGGGCATAAAGGCTTATTGGGACCACAAGGTATTGGTGGCATTATTTTAACCAAAGAAATGGCGCAAATCTTAACCCCTCTTATCGCTGGCGGTACAGGTAGCTTCTCACATTTAGAAACGATGCCTACCCATATGCCCGACGCCTTTGAAGCAGGCACGTTAAATCTACCTGGCATCATAGGTCTCAATGAAGGCCTCTCCTATATTGAGTCACAAGGAATGGAGAACATTCACAATCACGAGCTAGCGTTAACACAAGCCTTTCTAGAAGGATTACAATCAATAGATGGTATTAACATCGTTGGTAAACAAGATATCCAAGATAGAACTGCCGTTGTATCCATCACAATCGATAGTATGGATCCGGCCAGCATTGCTTACGAACTAGAATCTAATTATCACATCATGACACGTGTTGGTCTCCACTGTGCCCCGCGAGCACACCAAACACTAGGAACCTATCCAGAAGGAACTGTGCGCTTTTCCTTCGGCTATACCAATACATATGAAGATGTGAAATCCGCATTGTCTGCGCTAAATAAAATCGTAAAAAATACTAAATAATACATAATCGTTAAGGCTATATACTTCGGTATATAGCCTTTTATGCTTCTACGCTTCACATAAACGACCAATAGCATCAGCTCTACAACGTTTACAGTGCGTCATCTGCGGCACATAGTGACCAATAAACTGACGTATAGTATCGATTTCCTCCGCAGTTGGGCCTCGATGGCTTTCAAAAGCCGTATCATGAACCGGAATCATGGCAATACAGTTCATCAAATCCACGCCCCAGGCTTCCGCTTGTTTAGCGATAGCTGGTACATGATTCATATTTACATCCGGTACTACTACAGTATTAATCTTAACGATAATGTTCTTTTCCTTTAATTTATGAATACTTTCAGCCTGACGTTCTAACAAAATACGAGCCCCATCGATTCCCTTGTAAATATTTCCATCATAGCGAACCATGGAATACACATATTTTCCAATTTCTGGATTGATAGCATTAGCGGTAATCGTAACATGAGTAATCCCTAAATCAGCGATTTCATCGATATAATCAGGTACGGCTAAACCATTACTAGATAAACAGAGCATAACATGGGGAAAATCTTTTTTTACGAGGCGGAAGGTTTCTAGTGTCTTATCAGCATCGCACATAGGATCTCCAGGCCCTGCAATGCCCACAACAGAAATATCCTTACGTGCATCAAATACCTTATGCACAAAGGCTGCTGCCTCTTGTGGCGTATATACATGCTGTGTCACACCAGGTCTATTTTCATTAGCGCAATCGTACTTGCGATTACAATAATTACATTGAATGTTACAATTTGGTGCTACTGGCAAATGTAAACGTCCCCAATTAGCGGCAGCATCCTTGTTGTAGCATGGATGATTTTGTAGGAAACTTTGTCCTTGAACTTCTTTCATAATTAACCTTTCCGACCAAATCTAATAGCATCCTTATGGCATACATGTAAACAGTCACCACAGTTGGTGCAATTCATTTCATTTGGTCGTGTGCCCATTTCACAAATACGTAGACACGCATCACAATCGTCACAATCACTAGTTTTATATACTTTAAAAATGGAAATTTTCCGTAATAATTCCATTACCCCACCAAATGGACATACAAATCGGCACCAAGCATTAGCGATGATAAGGGAACCAGCAATGATGGACACGACCGTTATAGTGCGAGCCGCCCAATACCATTCTGAGAACTGCATAGATAAAATGACTGCATTAAAATATTCATCGCTCGTCCGAATAGGAATCATAATACGAGGATTACCAAATTTGAAATACACAATAAGACCTAAAATTATAGTAGCTACCATGCCGAGTTGTAGGAATCGCATATAATTCTTACGATTTCTTAAAGGCCCCATAGATATTTTTCCCAGCATTTGGTTAACCCATCCACTTGGACAAAACCAGCTACAGAACGCACGGCCAAAGAATACAACCATAATTGGCAGAATAATCCACCAAGCATAGAAATATGTCGTAATACGGCCCCAGCAGGTAATCATGGAACAGCTTTCACAGTTTACAAATGGCACAATATAAGGGCATCGGAATATACCATAATATACCCATTTCCCCATAATAAAGAGGAATATAAACTGTACGATACGACGCCAAAGCGTTAAATTCTTAGGGGCTTGTTTCCCAGATACACCAGAACTACCTTGAGACCTACAGGTTGCTGATGATGGACAATGACTACACATCTTTTACACCAAACCTTTCTATCAAATCGAGACCTCTCGCACTATGAACGGATGTGAATCCGTGATTTTCTAAGATTTGTTGTCCTTCTTGGGACCGTGTAAATTCAATATAATCGGCAGCTAGTGCACGATCTTGTACATATTTCATTGTATTAATGGTGAAAGTAAGTGGTGCAGGCGGCACAAATTGTGCAGGAATGGAGAAGTACTCAATACGATCCTTGAATCGATCATGTGTGGTAAGACGCTTTTCAATAATGGATACATCTGCTTTACCTTCTACAAGGTCACACATCATGGAGATAACACAAGCATTTTCGGCTATCATGTTTTTCATAATACCATCGGTTAAGCCTGACAGTTTCATAATCCCCTTTACGGAAGCACTACCAGGAGGGGATGCACCTAATGGTAACATAACGCGTACACCGGGCTCTGCCATATCCTTCAAATCGCGAATCCCTGCGGGATTCCCCTTAGGTGTAACAATAACATAATCCGTAAAACATAATGGTTCAAAAGCAATACTTACGCCCTTTTTGCGCATGTTCTTTGCCAACTCTAAACCGCGAGCACCAAAGACTTCTGTGCGACTCTTTTCAGCAAGCAACGATTTACCAATAGCACCTGCAAAGGCACCAGTGTACTGAATATTGTGCCCTGTATGCATCGTGTAGACTTGGTTTAAATCGAGAAATGCTTCAGATAATCCTCCACAAGTCCATACTTGTAACGAATCAGATTGTGTTGGCTTATAGGCACCTCGTATAAACGACGGTACCGCTGATGCGGCTGCTAACGCTAAAGCACCACCAATAAACTGGCGACGGGATATATCCTTTTTCAAAAATCCCATGTACTTACCACCTTTCACTGAACTTTACAGTACTAAGCATATACTCACATTATAGTATAAAAACCATAAGCTTTTCTGATTATATGCATAAGTTTGATTAATTCACTTATACAGATTAATCATATAAACTCTATTTTTAAAGGTATTATTATAAATTTTCATCATATATTTCTACATCTATTATATTGAATATTTATTAAATTCAGTAAATATGATAATCCCTGAGAATCAAAGGAATATAAAAAGAGACTATGCATTAAACGCATAATCCCTATTCATAAAATCATAACCACCCGTAGAACGGGTGGTTTGCTCTGACCCTATAAGGGTCTTT
>NZ_CALJSP010000104.1:0-23863 GCF_937975875.1 Veillonella dispar
ATCGATAACCGTCATAATCCAGAATTCACTACTATTGAATCCTACCAAGCTTATGGCGATGTAGAGGATGCAATTCGCTTAACAGAAAACCTCGTGTCCTACTGTGCTCAAGAAGTTCTCGGTACACAAGAAATTACATACCAAGGTACAGAAATCAATTTGACTCCACCTTGGAATCGTATCACAATGGCTGAAGGTGTAAAAAAATACACTGGTGAAGACTTTGATGCAGTCACAACTGTAGAAGAAGCTCGTGCTATTGCAGATCGCTTAAATGTAGAATACACAGAAAATGATGGTATTGGTAAAATCTTAAATCTTTGCTTCGAAGATTATGTAGAAGAAAACTTGATTCAACCAACTATCGTATATGGTCATCCAAAAGAAATTTCTCCACTTGCTAAAGCAAGTCGTGAAAATCCTTTGGCTACAGAACGTTTTGAAGCATTCATTTATGGCCGTGAATTGGCAAATGGCTTCTCCGAGTTAAATGACCCAATCGACCAAAAACAACGTTTCTTGGATCAATTGAAAGAACGTGAAGCTGGCGATGATGAAGCTCACCGTATGGATGAAGACTTCGTTACAGCTCTTGAATACGGTTTACCTCCAACAGCTGGTTTAGGTGTTGGTATTGACCGTCTTGTTATGTTCTTAACAGACTCTGCATCCATCCGCGATGTATTGTTGTTCCCATTGATGAAACCAGAAGCTCCTAAGCATATTGAAGCTGAAGAAGAAGCAGCAGAATAATCTAAAACTAAAAGGCTCCCTATTCTTTGAGTAGGGAGTCTTTTTATTCGTTATATGTTTTATACTATGTTTTATTTCATATGTGTTGATTATATATCGAGTGTGATACATAGTTACGAAAGGAGGAGGCTGTGAAACATTTAAAGGTTGCCTTATCTGATTCCGTACAATCCCAAATTAGCTCTATAGAGGGTCGTCTATGTGTTCCTGTTTGTGATACAGATTTTATAGATGTCGGTGCCGTTGTCATTGGCGATTGTGACTTAGAGCTTATCAATAATAATCAAATTCATACCTTTGGTATACCTGTTATTGTCCTAAGATTTGATGAAACTAGCGATTTATCTTTATATAAGGAGCGCATAGCATCCATTATAGAGTTTTCATCTACAAGTTTGGACGACTGCAAATTAGAGATTGAAAAATTTGTTGTAAATTATGAATCCTCTATTTTACCACCATTTTTCAGTGCTTTATCCGATTATGTGGGAGAACGAAATTCACAGTTCGATTGTCCAGGACATCAAGGTGGTCAGTTTTTCTATAAACATCCTACAGGTCGCGCCTTTTACAATTTCTTTGGGGAGAATATATTTAGAGCGGACCTTTGTAATGCAGATGTAAAATTAGGAGATCTTTTAATTCATGAAGGTTATGCTTATGATGCGCAAGCGCATGCTGCGAAAGTCTATAATGCTGACAAGACCTATTTTGTGTTAAATGGTACATCTTCAGCGAATAAGGTAGTACTTAATGCTCTGTTAACACCGGGCGATATTATCTTATATGATCGGAATAATCATAAATCCATCTGCCATGGTGGTCTTGTTATGTCTGGTGCTACCCCTATATATCTTGAGACAGCGCGCAATCCTTTTGGGTCCATTGGCGGTATTTTAGATCATTGTTTTGATGAAAGTTATATTCGATCTTTGATTGCAGAAAAATCGCCTGAAAAAGCTCGAGCCAAACGTCCTATCCGGCTAGCCGTCATTCAATTAGGCACCTATGATGGTACAATTTATAATGCACGCCAAGTATTAGATAAAATTGGTCATCTTTGTGATTATATTTTCTTTGACTCTGCTTGGGTCGGATATGAACAGTTTATTCCTATGATGAAAGATTGTAGTCCCCTATTATTAGAGTTAGGTCCAAATGATCCTGGGATTTTAGTAACCCAATCGGTACATAAGCAACAAGCAGGTTTTTCTCAAACCTCTCAAATTCATAAGAAGGATAGTCATATAAAGGGGCAAGACCGTTATGTAGATCATAAACGTTTTAACAACTCCTTTATGATGCACGCGTCAACCTCGCCATTTTACCCCTTATTTGCCTCTCTCGATGTAAATGCTAAAATCCATGAAGGTGAGTTGGGACAAAACCTGTGGCGTGAGTGTGTTGAAGTTGCTATTGATGCTCGTAAAGCTGTGTTGAAGCAATGCAAATATCTCCGTCCATTAGTACCACCGATAGTGCATGGCAAAAAATGGGAAGACGGAAATACACAGGTCATGGCGGAAGATGTAAATTATTTTGCCTTTGAACCAGAAGCGAAATGGCATTCATTTAAGGGCTATGGTAAGGGGCAGTATTTTATCGATCCTTGTAAGTTCCAGTTGATTACACCAGGAATTAATGTAGAGACCGGAGAATATGAAGCGTTTGGTATTCCTGCTAATATTCTTGCTAATTATTTACGGGAAAATCGAATCATTCCTGAAAAATGTGATTTAAATACGATCTTATTCCTTATGACACCAGCAGAATCTAAGCATAAGATGGATGCACTCGTGGAGGAACTCGTTCGCTTTGAAGACCTCATAGACCGGGATGCACCGATGGAAGAAGTGTTACCGTCTATTTACAATAGTCATATAGATACATACAAAGGTTATAGTATTCGTCAACTATGTCAAGAAATGCATGATTTTTATAAGTCTAGAAATGTAAGCCTCTTACAACAACGCTTATTTTCCCATGAATACTTCCCCGACTATGTCATGAATCCACAGGAGGCAAACTTTGAGTTCCAACGTAACAAGGGGGAATTAGTACCGCTACGCGAGGCAGAAGGTCGCATTGCTCTTGAAGGAGCTCTACCGTACCCACCTGGTGTATTATGCGTGCAACCTGGAGAGCGTTGGTCGAAGACCGCTTGCGACTATTTCTTGGCTTTAGAGGAAGGTATTAATCTGTTGCCGGGGTTTGCGCCAGAAATACAAGGCGTATACATTACTGAACAAGCTAATGGCTATAAACAAGCGTATGGTTATGTATTGAAAAAAGAATATGAGATGTAAATTATGACTGTGGCGTTCATCATTCACTTTGCTATTTAAATAGCATATACTATGAATCATATAGCATAGTCTATTAAAGAAAAAACTAGCGTGTTATATGAGCTTAGCATTTTAGGGCTCTAATTACGCGAGGAGGTTATATGAATTCGACAGTTATTTTAAAAGGGAATATCTTATATACACCGCGTCCTTCAGAATTTATATCCATTCAACATGGCTATATTATTGCCGTAGATGGTGTAGTTGTATATTGTGGTGAAAGTATTCCACCAGCCTATGCAGATTGTGAGGTTACTGATTATGGTGATAATCTCATTATTCCAGGCTTTGTAGATACACATGCACATGCTCCACAGTATTGTAATCGTGGCCTTGGGATGGATAAAGAACTCTTACCTTGGTTAGAAACCTATACATTTCCTGAAGAGGCAAAGTTTAGTGATCTAGATTATGCACGGTTAGTATATGGCGCCTTTGTCCAAGACTTATGGCGCAATGGGACTACTAGAAGTATACTGTTTGGCACTATCCATAAAGAGAGCACATTAGTGTTGATGGAACTTTTACAAAAAACTGGATTATCTGCCTATGTAGGCAAGGTCAATATGGACCGCAATAGCCCAGATTTCTTGATTGAAGAAACAAGTCAATCTTTAGCGGATACGAAAGACTGGTTAGAGGCATCGGCTCAATTTGGTCCATTGGTAAAACCTATTATTACCCCTCGTTTTGTACCATCTTGCACGAGCGAGTTAATGGATGGCCTTGGTACATTATCAGAAGAGTACAAGGTACCAGTTCAATCCCATTTATCTGAAAATCACGGTGAAGTTGATTGGGTAGCAGCATTACATCCGGAGTCACCAAATTATACAGATGTGTATTATGAACATAAATTGATTGGGCGGACGCCAACGGTAATGGCTCATTGCATCCATTTAAGTGATGTCGAAATGGATCGTATGGCTGAAACACAAACTATGGTATCGCATTGCCCATATTCCAATGTAAATCTATCAAGTGGTATTGCACCGATTCGTAAGCTAATGAAACGGAATATACCGATTGGTTTAGGTTCTGATATCTCAGGCGGTCATATTGTATCAATGGCGAAGGTTCTTACAGAAGCAATTGGATTATCTAAGATGAAATGGGTGGAAGTGGATTCAAATTATGCGCCCCTCACATTAAGTGAAGCCTTCTATATGGCTACAAAGGGTGGAGGTAAGTTCTTTGGTAAGGTTGGTAGCTTTGAAAAAGGCTGTGAACTAGATGCCCTTATCATTGATGATACATCACTATTTGACCCGAATGAACGCACCTTAGAGGAGAGGTTAGAGCGTTGGTTATATGTTGGTGATGATCGACATATCGTTGAGCGCTATGTAGCGGGACAGGTATTACTGAATCCTCAAGGTTTTCAAGGTTAATAGTTAACCTGTATTAAAGCTGGCAATAAAAAAGAATTTACATAGTATCCATAGCAGGTAGTTTGTATATCATGCAAGCTACCTGTTTTATTTTGACCTCATGTTGCGCATCAATGCCCGTGGTGTATAATAAAAAGATGTATAAATTAAGAAAGTGGGGGACTTGATGGATATATTAGGGGCAAGGCGCTCTATAGAACAGAAGTTACTTATGCAATCCGTAGGGCTAATGGCCCTTGTAGCAGTAAGTGGCACTATAATGGGGATTGTTACAGGATCTAGTGCGGTCTTATTAGATGGGGTATTTTCCTTTGTCGATGTTGTAATTAAGATCATGATGCTCATGACGGCAAAGTTAATAGCCCGTGAAACGAGTAAGCGCTTTCAATTTGGCTATTGGCAGTTTGAACCTTTAGTACTCGCCGTAGAAGGATTCTTTATATTACTAATTGTAATTTACGCTCTATCTAGTGGCATTACAGACCTGATATCGGGTGGCCGTCATGTAGATTTTGGACCAGCCATTTATTATGCCATCTTCTTTACCGTTGCTGATACAATCTATTACTTGTATGTACGACGAATTAATAAAAGCTTACAGTCCAACTTAATTAAATTTGATAATGTGAGTTGGTATGTTGACGCGTTACTTGAAGCAGCTATCTTGATCAGCTTTGTAGTGGCTATTATGTTAGAAGGAACTGCATATGCTGATTGGGCAGCGTATATTGACCCGATTGTTCTCATCGTATTAGCCGTACAGATGATACCGTCCGCATTCCGTATTATCATCCCATCCGTAAAACAAGTATTGGGATGGGCACCGACTTCATTGCATAATGAAGTGCAAGAAATTATGGATCGCTTTATGGAAAAGTACAATTTCAAAGATTATGTTTCTAGTGTACAAGTATATGGCAACACTCGAATTATTGAGATTGATATTTTAGTTCGTAAGAATTTTCCGTATCAAACGATTGCTGAAATCGATGCAATTCGCAATGAAATTGACCAAGAAATCGGAGGGAATCCAACTGAAAAATGGGTAACCATTTCTTTCACAGGTACCCGAAAATGGATGGCAAAGGATTATTTACTAGAAGAAGACGATGATGAATAGTATAAAAATTAATTAGAAATCTAGTAGATGGCTTATAATTTAATGATAAATACACCAATATATGGTATACTTAAACGTATTGAATATATTGTTCGTAGCATAGTTGGAAGATGAGGTTTATAGTATGTTAGACTTGAAATTTGTCCGTGAAAATATTGATTTAGTGCAACAAAACTTAGATAATCGTCACACGAAAGGCGATTTGGAAACCTTTGTATCCGCTTATGATGAACGTCGTCAGTTGATTGGTAAAGTAGAGGAGTTAAAAGCTCTTCGTAATTCCGTAACTGAAGAAATTAGCCAATTAAAACGCAATAAAGAAAATGCGGATGATAAAATCGCAGAAATGAAAAAAGTAGGCGATGATATTGCAGAGCTTGATAATCGTATTCGCGATGTAGAAGCTAAATTACGTGATGCGGCTTTGATGTTGCCAAATATGTGCGATGCATCTGTTCCTGTTGGTGCTGATGAAGATGAAAATGTGGAACAACGTAAATGGGGCGAACCACGTCAATTTGACTTTGAGGTACAAGCTCATTGGGATTTAGGTGAAAATCTTGATATCCTTGATTTCAATCGGGCTGGTAAAATGAGTGGTGCTCGTTTCACAGTATATAAAGGTTTAGGTGCTCGTTTAGAACGTGCTCTTATTAACTTCATGGTTGATCTTCATGTAGATAAACAAGGCTACACTGAAATGATGACTCCATATATGGTAACTCGTGAAACTTTGACAGGTACTGGTCAATTACCTAAGTTTGCTGAAGATATGTACCATGTAGAGGATACTGAATACTTCTTGATCCCTACAGCAGAGGTTACATTGACTAATTATCATAGCGGTGAAATCTTGAGCGAAGAAGAATTGCCTAAATACTACACTGCATTTACAGCGTGCTTCCGTGCTGAAGCTGGTTCTGCAGGTCGTGATACACGTGGCCTTATCCGTCAACATCAATTCAACAAAGTTGAAATGGTTAAATTAGCTAAACCTGAAGATTCTTATGCAGAATTAGAAAAGTTAACTGATAATGCAGAAGAAGTATTACGTTTATTGGAATTACCATTCCGTGTAATTACACTTTGCACAGGTGATATTGGCTTTGGTTCTGCTAAAACATATGACGTAGAGGTATGGATGCCAGCTCAAGGCAAGTACAGAGAAATCTCTTCTTGCTCCAATATGACTGATTTCCAAGCTCGTCGTGCAAATATTAAATTCCGTCGTGGACCTAAAGGTAAACCAGAATTCCTTCATACATTAAATGGCTCTGGTCTTGCTGTAGGCCGTACAGTAGCAGCTATCTTGGAAAATTACCAACAAGCTGATGGTTCCGTTGTAATTCCTAAGGTACTTGTTCCTTACATGGGTGGCGTAGAAGTAATCAAGGCAGCAAAATAAGAGGGGGCATTTGATGAAGTTCTTTATTGATACCGCAGAATTTGATGAGATTAAAGAAGCGTATGCTTTTGGCTTTATCGATGGTGTTACTACTAACCCATCCCTTATCGTGAAAGCTAAACGCGATTTAAAACAAGTTATTTCTGAAATTGCAAATCTTGTAGAAGGCCCTGTAAGTGCAGAGGTTATTGCTTCAGATGCAGAAGGCATGATCGCTGAAGCTCATGAGCTTGTAAAATTAGGCTCTAATGTAGTTATTAAAGTGCCTATGACTCCAGAAGGTCTTAAAGCTGTTGCGGTTTTAAGCAAAGAAGGTATTAAAACTAATGTAACGTTAATCTTCTCTGCCAATCAAGCCTTGTTAGCAGCTCGTGCTGGCGCTACCTATGTGAGCCCATTTGTTGGTCGTATTGATGATATCAGCATGGACGGCCTTACATTGATTCAAGATATTGCAGATATATTTGCTATTCATGGCATTGAAACTGAAATTATTGCGGCTAGTGTGAGAACGCCATTGCATATTATTCATTGTGCTAAAGCTGGTGCTCATATTGCAACAGTACCATTCAAAGTACTTATGCAAGCCATGAAACATCCATTGACGGATGCAGGGCTTGAAAAATTTATGGCAGATTGGAAACAAGCTAATCAATAAGTTAAGTATTCGGCTCAATGTAAGAGTCATATTACAATACACACAGGACTTATAAGGAGGCCTATTATGGATCGTACATTATCTTTGGAATTTGCTCGTGTCGTTGAAGCGGCTGCTTTGCGCAGTGGTCGTTTACTTGGTCGCGGTCAGAAGGATGCAGCGGATGGTCTTGCTGTAGATGCAATGCGTCAAGCATTTGACTCTGTTCGTATTTCTGGTACTGTAGTTATCGGCGAAGGCGAAATTGATGAAGCGCCTATGCTTTACATTGGTGAACATGTAGGTGCTGGTGGCCCAGAAGTAGATATCGCAGTTGACCCAATTGAAGGCACAAACTTGATTGCAAAAGGCCAAAATGGTGCGATTGCAGTTATGGCTATTGCTGAAAAAGGTGGCTTGTTACATGCACCAGATATGTACATGGAAAAACTTTGCGTTGGTCCTCGTGGTGCAGGTGCCATCGATATTACTAAATCTTTAACTGAAAATATTAAAAATGTAGCGGCAAAAATGAATCGCAATGTCGATGAAATTACACTTGTTATGCTTGATCGTGAACGTCATCATGGTTTGATGAAAGAAGCCCGTGATCTTGGTGCACGTATTATGTTAATTTCTGATGGCGATGTTAATCCAGCTATGGAATGTTGTATTGAAGGTTCTGGGGTACACATGGTTGTTGGTACTGGTGGTGCACCAGAAGGCGTATTGGCTGCAGCTGCTTTGAAATGTGTAGGTGGCGATATGCAAGCACGCTTGAAACCAGAAACAGAAGAAGAAATTCGTCGTTGTCATGAAATGGGTATTACCGATGTAAATCAAGTGCTTACATTGGATGATCTTGTTCGTACAGATGATGTTATCTTTGCGGCTACTGCTATTACTCGCGGTAACTTATTGAATGCTATTCAATACTTCCCAGGTGGTGCGCGTACACATACTATCGTAATGCGTTCTAAAACTGGTACTGTTCGTTTCTTAGACACAGTACATATGGATGAGAAATTAAAATCCTTAAAAGCAAAATAAGAATTTAGCCCCTCAAAATGAGGGGCTTTTTTTCGCAGTATTTTCACACATTCTCTTGATGAGATATATCGAAAAATAGTATAATAACATTTAGTATATGACGTTATAAATACAACGTCTTGTAGTTCATACAAGATGATCGATATAAAAGTGTAGGAGGAATTCTGTTGGAAAAGCTAATCATTCAAGGTGGCAACCGGTTGGAAGGCCGTGTACGTGTTAGTAGCGCTAAAAATGCGGTACTCCCTATTATTGCCGGTACTTTGCTAGCATCAACGCCTAGTAAATTACTTGAAATTCCAAATTTGGAAGATGTAGGTACAATTTGCCAAGTTATCGAGTCTTTGGGGGTTAAAATTACTCGTAATAAAGCAGATGATGAAATTATCTTCGATGCATCTACATTGACTGCTACGGAAGCTCCTTATGAGCTTGTACGCAAAATGCGTGCATCTTTCCTTGTAATGGGTCCACTTTTGGCGCGTAAAGGGGAGGCTAAAATCTCCATGCCAGGTGGTTGTGCTATCGGTGCACGTCCTATTGATCTTCACCTAAAAGCTTTCGAAGCGTTAGGTGCTAAAATTGAAATTACTGAAGATTATGTATATGCACATGCTCCAGAAGGCCTTAAAGGCACTCAAATCTACTTGGATTTCCCAAGTGTAGGGGCTACAGAAAATGTAATTATGGCCGCTTCTATGGCGGAAGGTAAAACTGTTATCGAAAATGCTGCGGAAGAACCTGAAATCGTTGATTTAGCGACATTCTTAAATGCAATGGGCGCTAATATCCGCGGTGCTGGTACTAATGTAATTCGCATTGAAGGTGTGCCTCAATTACATGGTGCAATTCATACGGTTATTCCTGACCGTATCGAAGCTGGTACATACTTGATTGCAGCTGCTATGGCTGGTGGTGACGTATTTGTAGAAAATGCATTGCCTGAACATTTAAAACCAGTAGTAGCTAAATTAAAAGAAGCTGGCGTTACTGTAGAGGAAGAAATTGATGGCATTCGCGTTATCAGTACTGGTAAAGGTATCAAAGCTGTTGATATCAAAACGTTACCATACCCAGGCTTCCCAACAGATATGCAAGCTCAATTTATGGCGCTTACTACAATCGCTGAAGGCACAAGTACAGTAACAGAGACTGTATTTGAAAACCGCTTTATGCATGTTGCTGAACTTCGCAAAATGGGTGCTCATATCGATATCGACAATCGTCAAGCGATTGTAGAAGGTATGCCACGCTTACATGGTGCTGTAGTTAATGCTACAGACTTGCGTGCAGGTGCGGCTCTTGTTTGTGCTGCGTTGACTGCAGAAGGTAGAACAGAAGTTGGTCGTTTACATCATATCGATCGTGGTTATGATGATTTCGTAGGTAAATTGCAAAGGTTAGGTGCTGATATTGTTCGGGTTGACGAATAAAAGTACAGAGCCAAAACAGAATAAAAAGAAACGAAGCCGGCGCTCAAAAGGGCCGGCTTTATACAACGAGCAACAAAACTTAGGTGCTGCTAAGGTTGAAAATGCTAAAACTAGCACTAATCGAAAGCCATTGCGTAGGACAAAACGCAAGTCCACAAAGCTTTCTGAGGGCGTAGCAAAGCAAGCTAGCCATTTAGCTTCCAATATGCGTGAAGCCATGGTTAGAGTCACGAAGATGCGCCGTGTGGAACGTCGTAATCGTGAGACTGTAGCTATTGCAAAAACTACACCAGCTATGACCTTGAAGCGCCTAGTTCGTCCTGAGCAGGTGGGCGATTTAATGGGACGATTAAATCGTTCATTAAACTTTGACTTGGGCATCGACTTAGGAACTGCGAATATTCTTATTTTCGCTAAAGGTAAGGGCTTAGTCTTAGATGAGCCAGCTTATATTGCGAAAGATGATAAAACAGGGGATATTCTTGCCTTAGGCGAAGCTGCACGTACTATGATAGGACGTACACCTAAAGGCATATCTGTTATTCGCCCTGTTCAAGCAGGTGTTATTGCAGATTATGATATGACCGAATTTATGTTAAAGTATTTTATTCGTTCAGTCGTGCCTGCTTCTAGATTGATGAAAACGCGTATTATCGTATGTGTACCATCTGGGATTACACCTGTTGAAAAACGGGCCATTTTAGAAGCTTTGCTTAGAACTGGGGCCAAGAAGACTGTCTTGATAGAGGAACCATTGGCGGCAGCTATGGGGACAGGTCTCAATGATGCAGACCAAGTTGGGGCCATGGTTGTCGATGTTGGTGGCGGTACTACGGATATTGCAGTTCTTTGTGATACGGGTGTTGTTGTAAGTGAATCCCTTCGCATTGGGGGAGATTCCTTCAATGAATCTATTATCCGTTACATCCGTCGTAAGAAGAGACTTGTTATTGGACCTTTAACAGCAGAAAAGATTAAGATTTCTGTCGGGACTGTAGATCGTCGTGCTAAGGAGCGAACTATAGAGGTTAGAGGGCGTGATGCAAGCTCTGGACTACCTAAGATGGTTGCTGTTAATTCCTTAGAAATTCAACGTGCCTTAGAGGCGCAAGTGATGAATATTCTAGAAGGAATTAAATCTATTTTAGAAAAAACGCCACCAGAACTTGTAGCGGCTATTAATGATCACGGCATCATTCTTACCGGTGGCGGTGCTCTCATCGATGGGTTAGATCGTGTTATTACACGTTCTGTAGGTATTGCATCGTATTTGGTAGAGTCTCCACGATATGCTGTTATCAAAGGGGTTGCTAAAGCTCTTGATGAAATGTCACAATTGCGTGATACCTTGGATGAATTACAATAAAATATTGTATTGACATACTATGTAAATTGACGAAGTTGCTATTTATAGTTAGGCCATTGATGATTGGAATAACTGTAGATAGTAACTTCGTTTTTTAGTGCCCTCTTTTTGTAATTTTCATCTTTATGATGTATACTATAGTAAAAGTATATTGCATAAAATTGATGTATAAAAATAAACCTTATTAATATGGTTTGTCGCTATAGAGGAATTGTATATGAAACGATATTTATATATGACTTTTGCTGTTTTAGGTTTTCTAGGCAGTACCATACCTTATGCTGAGGCTGGGAATTTAACAGGCGTACGTGTATCTAATCATGAAGGCACAAGTCGAATTGTATTGGATGTATCTGAAATGCCTGTATCTTGGACTAATTCTTATAATGAGTCCACACATGCCCTTACACTTAACCTTGGTGGTACTACAAATGGATTGACGGGTCCTATAGCGCAAAATAATACAAAAACAGGTGTTTTAAAAGGCATTGGCTTACAACCTGTTAATGGATCTTTGCAAGTAACATTGACGGCTAACAAGGATGTACAACATCATGAATTTACATTGGAGAAGCCATCGCGTATTGTAGTTGATTTGTTTTCTAGCTATGCTCAACAAACAACAAAGGATGTAAATAAATCTGTTACGTATAGCAAGATTAATAACACTGTAGCAGAAGGAAAAATCCAAGCCTTTGCATTATCTGTGGACAATGATTCATCTATGGTGGTCGCTCATGTTTCGGAAGGTAAACCCTTATCATCTGTAGTTCAATCGCATACTGCTATAATTGGCGCAAAGGTAAAAGGTAGTAGTTTTGATCGCCCTTATTCGGTAGCAAGTGATGGAACTATTGATTTAGAGCGTATTTCTAACCGTGGCACCTTGCGATATACACCAAATCGTGGATATTTTATTGAAGAAAAAAGACCTTTACTACAGGCTAAAACACAGAAAGATACATTCCTGATTACCTCTGTTAATACAAGTCGTAAAGAAAATGCTTTGACTCTATATACATCAGCGTATGGGGCATCTACAAAGACTAATGACTTTGGATACGAAGTGACTGTTGCTAATGGCAAGGTGGTTAGTGGTCAAAAAGGGAATTCTAAAATTGGAGAAAACCAATACGTATTATCTGGTCATGGAGAATCTAGGGATGCGTTACGTAAATTAAAGGTGGGCACACCGATTACGATTCAAAATAGACCGGAGTTGGCACAAGTGAATACCACTGGTGGAGCAGCTTTACAAGCAGGTACTATGGTTTTGAAAAATGGTAACTATGTTGGTGCTGATGGGACCCATAATAAAGCTCGTAGTTTTATAGGAACTACTAAAGATCATAATTTGGTGGTTCTTACTGTTGATAAAGCTGGGCTTCAATCCGTAGGGGTTACACAACAAGAAGGGGCTCAACTATTATCCAAACTAGGCGTCGTGGATGGTGCTGAATTATCGAATCAAGGTAGTGTTGATTTAGTAGTCAATGATACATACGTTCATAAAGCGACTTCAAATCCTACGACCTATGAGGATATTGTAATTATAAAATGAATTCGTTGCATACAATTTTGTTTGAAATATTAGTAATAATTTAGTATACTATAAATACATAACTAATTTTGTAAAAGGAGGGATCGTTATGAAAAGAGTAGTGTTGGCATTAGCTGCTTTAGGCATTTTAAGTGTTAGCTCTGTAATGGCGGCCCCTGTATCATACCAAAGTGTATTAACAGGTAAAGTTGCTTCTACAGTTTCTGTTGGCTCTGCTGTAACAGAAGGTCAAACATTGGTAACTGTAGAGACATTGGCTGGCCCTATGGCTGCTGCTAAATCTACTGTAACTGGTACTGTAACGGCGGTTAATGTTACAGTGGGCTCAGACGTTTCTCGTGATCAAATCGTTGTCACAGTAGAAAGTAAATAAAGGAGAGAAGGAATGAAGTTTTCTCATTCTTGGCGTCGGTATAGAAAAGCGATACTGGCGCTTTTCTTCTGTACTTCACTTACAGCTGCACAGGCTGTTGATTTCATGCCTGTCAATGATGTAACTACAGGTATGGAAGGCATTGCAAAAACTGTAATTGTAGGAGATACCATTTCTACCTTTGATGTAAAGGTACTTGGTGTCATGAAGGATAAGGGACCATCTGGTCATCTTATTTTAGCGAAGTTCTCTGGTCCTGTTATGGAAAAAACAGGCGGCATCGCTCATGGCATGAGTGGTAGTCCTGTATATATAAATGGTAAGCTCGTTGGTGCTGTTGCTTATGGCTGGGGCTTTGCAGATGGTACGATTGGGATGATTACCCCTATCGAGGATATGGTGAAATTATGGAATATTCCATATGAAAAGAACTTATCCAAACCATGGGACGATAAACAGTTGATCCCTCTTGGCACGCCACTTATGGCTTATGGCTTTGATGCAGCATCCATGGATTACTTCAAATCCAAGTTGCCACAATATAAATATGAAACATATGATACGGCAAGTGCTAGTGGTGATGAAATTGCTAAACCTCTAGAAGCCGGTGGTTCTGTAGCAGCATTACTAGTTGATGGTGACCTAAAACTGGGGGCCATTGGTACTGTTACCTATGTAGATGGTGAAAAGATTGTTGCCTTTGGTCATCCATTCTTAAAACATGGCTCCTCAAACTACTTCATGCATAATGCAAGCATCTTTACAGTAGTTAAAAGTTATGATGCTGCTTTCAAATTGGGCTCTATGGGCAAGGAAGTTGGCTCTGTAACTGAAGATAGAGGTGCTGGTATTGCAGGTGTTTCTGGTGTGATTTCTCCAGGGATCCCTATGCGATTCCATTTGAAAGACCTTGATATGGGGCGTGATAAAACTAGCTCTGTTAAGGTTATTGAAGATAGTGAGATGACACCGACTTTAGCGGCTACATCTCTATATAACATGTTGAATAAAACGTTGGATCGTAGTGGCGCTGGTACGGCTACTATTTCTTATACAATCACACCAAGAGGTAAAGAGCATAAACCGTTGACGCGAACTAATATGTTCTATAGCTCTGACTCTATCTCTGAGAAGGCTGTTGATGAGTTCTATAATGTTATCGACGTTCTTATGAATAACCGATTCATTAATTATGAAATTTCTGACATCTCTGTAGAAACTGAGGTGACACAAGATAAGAAAACAGCTAAGCTTGTTGATGCCTCTGCATCTTCAACCATTGTTTCCCCTGGTGATACAATCGTTGTAGATGTAACGTTGGAGCCGTTCCGCGGTGAGAAGGTCGTTAAACAAATCTTCTTTAAGGTTCCTGAGGATCAAGCTGTTGGCAAGTATACCTTAGAGGTACGTGGGGGCGGTGAAATCCCATTACCTTATGTATTAGAAAAGCAAAAATATAATTTAACTGATGAAATTTTACGTCGCTTAAAAGTTCATAAAGATTTTAATGAACTTTACGATGAAATTCAAAAGACTGATACAAATAATCAAATCGTTGTAGAGTTTTTAGAAGATGGCATTAGTCTTGTTGATGAAGATGGTTCCCAATCTGTTAAAAAAGCTAAACTTAAAGATGTGGAATCAAAACCTATGCCAGGGGATGTAAAGAAAAAAACAGGTCAAGAAGATTTGAGTTCTAGTAAGGACGATGATAATCAAATTGAAAAAACTGCTATTGATACGGAATACATCGTTCAAGGTGATGGTCAATTTACAATTCATGTTATGAAACCAGCCGATCGCGATAAAGCATTAGCTAAACGCGTAAAAGAAGTTAAAAATCAAAGCAAGATGGAACATAAATTAGAATTGGAAGACCAATCTAAAAAGGATAAATCCAGTAAAAAAGATGTGAAAAAGTCTGATAAACAAGATGTGAAAAAGTCTGATAAACAAGACCAAAAAACGCCTGATAAAAAGGATGAATCTAAAGTAAATGATACTAATGCAGCTGAATAAGCTGAAAATGTAAGGGGAAAGGGCTAAACTGTTGAATTGGCTAGAATCGATAGGACGTACTGTAATGAACGGCCTATCACAGATGGGTAGTGCTACATTATTAGTGTGGCAAACAATAAGACAACTGAAAATGATTAACCTGTGGCATGTATTTCAGCAGATGGCTCACCTAGGTGTAGATTCATTGCCGATTATTAGCTTAACATTACTGTTTGCTGGTGCGGTTATGACCTTACAGATTACAGATGTATTGATTACATATGGTGCACAAAGTACTGTGGGTGGTCTTATGGCTGTTGCTATGGGTCGTGAGTTAGGGCCTATTTTAGTAGGGGTTGTACTGGCCGGCCGTGTTGGCGCCGCTATCACGGCTGAAATTGGTACAATGAAGGTAACTGAACAAATTGATGCGCTACGTGTTATGGCTGTCGATCCTGTTGGTTATCTCGTGGTACCTCGTGTAGTAGCATGTATGATTATGGTGCCTATTTTGGCATTTTATGGTGTAGTCATTGGTATTGCAGGTGGTTACTTTGTAGCTACTGCTATCAAAGGTCTGGCGCCAAGTACTTATTTAGATTCTATTCAAATGTTTTCTACCATTTCAGACTTTACACTAGGTCTTTTGAAATCTAGCGTATTTGGTGCTGTCATCGCATTGGTAGGTGCTTACAAGGGGATGGAAACTAAAATGGGCGCTGAAGCAGTTGGCTTCTCCACAACTAGTTCTGTAGTAACTAGTATCATTTTAGTATTTGTATTAAATTACTTTTTATCTACCTTGTTATATTAGTAGATACATTAGAGGGATTTATGATAGAACTACGCAATGTTGTAGTTGCCTATGAGTCACGTGTGATTTTAGACTCTATTAATCTCAACATCGATGATGGGGAGACGTTAGTCATATTAGGTGGTAGTGGTAGTGGTAAAAGTACACTACTTCGCTTATTGATTGGCTTGCAGCGTCCTACATCGGGACAGATTATAGTAGATGGCACAGATATTACAACATTATCTGAAGATGAATTTAATACAGTACGAAGAAAAATGGGGATGGTATTCCAATACTCTGCATTATTTGACTCTATGTCGGTAGGTGAAAATGTAGCCTTTGGCTTACGTCAGCATACGGACTTAGGAGATGATGAAATAAAACGCATTGTAGCAGAGCGACTCGATTGGGTCGGTTTGAAAGGGTATGAATCCTATATGCCTAACGAATTGTCTGGGGGTATGAAAAAGCGCGTTAGTTTAGCTCGCGCCATAGCGCTAGATCCAAGCTTAATTCTCTATGATGAACCTTCATCCGGTTTGGATCCTATTACATCCGGTACGATTAGTATGCTCATTAAGGGAATGCAACAACGGCTTGGTTGTACCTCTATTGTAGTAACGCATGATATGCAATCTGCATTTTATGTAGCTGATCGCATAGCCTTACTTGATAAGGGGAAATTTGTGGAAATTTCTGATACAATAGACTTTAAGAATTCTACAAATAAAAAGGTACAACAGTTTATTCATGGTGAAGCAGAACCAATTAACGTATCTGCGATGGGAGATGTATAATGAAGTGGACAACGGAGGCCAAGGTAGGGGCTTTCACGATAATAGGTATAGCATTATTTGTTGCGGGCATACTGTTTGTAGGCCGCATTGATATATGGGCTAAACCGCAAATGACGATTACCGGTGATTTTGCTCAAGTTAATGGCCTAAAAAATGGCAATCAAGTTAAATACTCAGGTGTGGCCATCGGTAATGTCTCTGATATAGAGATTACACCACATGGTGTAGTAGTAAAAATGAAGCTTGATGAAAAAACACAAATTCCAAGTGACTCTACGTTCACATTGGGATCAGATGGTTTTTTAGGTGATAAGTTTATTCAAATTTCACCAGGCCAATCTAAGGTATTTTTACAAGATGGTGACACTGTTAAGGGCGAAGGTGCAGACGCTATGGATAAAGCGATGCAAAGCGCTCAAAAACTAATGGATGGCACCGAAAAAATGTTGCAATCTATCAATAATATTATTGGTGATCCAGCAACGCAAAATGCACTTAAGCATTCCTTACAATCTACGGCAACGATGGCTGATAATGCTGTAGCGATTACACAAAATATGGCTGATGTAACGGCACAGCTAAATCAAGCTGCTCAACAATTTAATGCAGATGGTAATGCAGGCAATGATATGCGTGCGATTTTGACTAATTTAAAACAAACTACGGATCGTGTAGATAATATGGCTCGTTCAATGGAGTCTACTGTGACAGATCCTAAAGCACAGCAAAATATTAAGGAAACATTACATAATACGGCACAAATTTCAGCTCGCATCAATAAATTGATGGGTGGTAAAGCATATCAAACTGATGAAAGTGGAAATGTAGTAGATGGAAATAACGTTGAAAAAAAGTCATCTACTAAAGTTGAGCCTTCTGTAGATTTGTTATATAACACAACAGATGATGAATTCCGCATCAATGGTCGCGTTCGTGCTTATAATGATAAAGGTATGGCGGAGCTTGGCCTTTCCAATATCGGTGATGGCACTAAATTCGATTTAAATGCAGGTCGGTTCGTTAGCTCTAAATGGCTAGTACGGGGCGGTATTTTTGAAAGTGAATTGGGCGTGGGCGTAGATTATAATTTACGTGGTCCTGTATCCTTGTCTGCTGCTATGTATGATCTTAATCATCGTAAATATCGTATTCGTAGTGACATACGTTTACATAAAGATACTTATGGGGTTATTCAAATGACCAGACCATTCGGTTCTACGAATGGTGGTACCTACTTTGGTATCAAACAAGTATTCTAAAGACTAATACATTCACTCTAGGTGAATATGGAGGTACATATTATGAATAAAAAGGTTTTATCCTTGGGTGTAATGCTCTCCTTAGCTACTACAGGTGCAATGGCTGCTGATGTAGTTACAACTTCCGTTAATAATGGAGATCAATTAAGCAAATATCAAAAAGAAGCTATTCAATTAACACAAAAGCAATTAGCTGAAAAATCTGTTCAAGATAGCAAAACATATGAGAGCAAATTGGACCTCGATGAGTCTCGTACTATAGATTTGGCATTAGCTAATAACCGTACCGCAAAACAAACTAAATGGGGTTATGAAGCTGCTAAATCTGCAGTTAGCCAAGTAGCAGCAGGTAAAAACCCTAGCGTTAGCTATGGTTGGTCTGCTCAAAAAACCGGTGGTGATACTGGACGCGGTAAATCTGGTAGTCATAACTTCTCCATTAGTGCTCCTGTATTTAATCCTCAACTTGATGCAAGTATTGACTCTGCACGTTATACACGTGAAGGTACTGGCGCTAGTTATGAAGAAGCATTGCAACAAGCAAAATACGATGCAATCAGTGGCTATTATACATTGATCATGAACCGTAATCTTGTTGATGTGGCTCAACAAGCTGTTAAAGATTACCAAGGTCATGTAACAAATGTGCAAGCTCAATATAATGTTGGCTTGGTAGCTAGTTCTGATGTGTTGGCTGCTAAAACAAATCTTGCTGACTCTGAAACGAGCCTTGTTAAAGCTCAAAATGCTGCAAATTTAGCAGAAGCAAGTTTAAATCAAGTCATTGCATATCCTGTACAAACAGCTATTAATACGGCAGAACATGATTTACAATATAAACCTTATAATATTACATTGGAACAAGCTAAAGCATATGCTTTACTTCATCGTTCTGCTCTTGTAAAATCTGCCCTTGATGTAAAATCTGCAGAAGAAGCCGTAAAATCTGCTAAATCTGGTTATTTACCAACTGTAGCAGTAAAAGCAGGTCGTGGCTATGCTGATCCAGATGGTTACTTTGGAACAAGTACAAAATCTTGGAGTGTAGGTGCTACTGCATCCTGGAGTTTATGGGACGGCGGTGCTACACAAAATGCTATTAAAAAAGCAAATGCACAACTTGAACAAGCTAAAGAAGCTAATTTAGCTACTGTTGATGCTGTATTATTAGCCGTACAAAAAGCATACTTGAACTTGCGTTCTGCAGAGCAAACAATCCAAAGCACTCAAACTGCAGTCGCTCAAGGTCAAGAAAGCTTCCGCATTGCTACACTTCGTTATCGTGCAGGTGTTGGTACAAACCTTGATGTACTCGATGCTGAAACTAAATTAACAGATGCTCGTAATAACTATGTACAAGCTCTTTATAATTACAACATTAGCATTGCAGCTCTTGAACAATTGACAGGTGTTCCATTGAATACTCCAGTTGGACAAGGCGCAGAAATCATTGCAAACAGTGGTGCAGCTGAACAATTAGCACAACTTGGTGGCAATCAATAATAGAATACTAAAAAAGACGACTTCGGTCGTCTTTTTTTTGTTATAGATTTATAAAGCGTAGATTCATTGTATATTTTCATTTTTATGTTATGGTAATGTTTAAAATAATTTTATCTGTAGTTATTGCAGAAAATGATTAGTAAAAAAATATATTAGTTTTATAAAATTTACCCTTAAAATACTATAGTTATTACTTTGTGTGTGGTAAGATTAGTATATATATTTATATTATTCATAATGTGTATGGGAGATCATTATGACCCGTAAAAAGTGGTGTCTCATAGGAGCGGCGATTTTAGGCTTATCTGCAGTGGGTGCTAGTATAAACCCTATAGCTCAGACCTATGTGGCTCCTATGGTTAAAGAACAAGTAAATAATGCCATAAACGGATCTGTGGACTATGATTCTCTTCGTATCAATTGGAATGGCGATGTAGTTCTATCCGATGTGGTGATTAAAGATCGAGATGGACACTTAGTAGGAACTGCACAAGATGTAGCAGTGGGGGTTAAACTATCTGCATTGCCGAGCATAATTGGTGGTAATACATCAGGGGCAACAGCTATTTCGAGTGTTACAGTGGAGGCTCCTGATCTCCATATATGGCAATTGGTCGATGGATCTTGGAGTGTAGAAAAGTTAGTAAAACCATCTGATCCAAATAAGTCCGGCAGTTTTGATGGTGACATTACCATAAATAATGGTCGTGTAGCGTTACGTACTAAAGATGGAATAAAACGAAATGTTGAAAAGCTTGATGGTACTGTTGCACTCAATATGAGTGGTATGTCTAAAGGGGCTTTTACGGCTGATATAGATGGTTCCTCTGTTCTTGTAAATGGCAATATAGACATGGATGATGTGTCTAATTTTGATGTGTTTGTACAAGCTGATGAAATTGGTACGGCTGGCATTATGAGCTTTGTTCCGTTACGTAAGGATCTAGTTGTATCGAAGGGGAAATTACAAGATTTACATCTCAATATTAAAAGTGAAGATGGCCAATATGTTATGAGTGGTAATGTAGGGTTCAAAGGATTAAGCGGTACTTATAAACGTGGAAATACGACCTATACTATTACTGATGGGGAAGGTCGTATTATGTTAAATCACGACCAAATTGTCATTAGCCATAGCTCTTGGCGTATTAATGATCAAGCAGCAAAACTTAATGGTCTCATTACGTTAGGAAAAGAGGAAGAATATTTAAACCTTAATGTTGTGGCGGATAAGGTAGCGCTAGAAGCTATTACTGATGTGGGGATTACAGGTGTTGTTGGCGGTCGCGCACATATTGGTGGTACCACTGTAGCGCCTCGCGTAGATGCGATAATCGGTGGTGATGGTATTTCTTACAAAGGGTACCATGTGGACCGAGTGCAAGGAAATGTAGTATACGATAAAGGATTGGTTCGTATCGATGATGCCCAATTATCTATTGGCGCTGGTAATGCCAAAGTTAAAGGTCAATATGTCGTAGACACAGGTGATTTTGACGCTGTTGCAAATGTTCATGCCTTATCGTTGGATACTTTCACACAAGATATGACTATGCCTATTACGGGAACCATTGATGGAGAAATCCACGTTTTGGGTAAGAATAATCAACTTACCGATCTGGTTGGTGCTGTTCAAGGTCATCACATTGGTGTGCGTGGTGTCATCCTTGACTCTGTAAAAGCGGATTTGACCCATAGTGATAATCTTACCAACATTACTATGGTTGGGAATATGGGAACTGGATCCTTTAGTGGATATGGTTCTATTCAAAATGGTCAAGTGGATGCCACGATTTCTGGTAATGCTTTACCGTTGACATCGCTTAGTCCAATTATAGGTGACGATGTTGCTGGTACTGTTAGCACGTCTATTAATGTAAAAGGGGCCTTAGATAACCCTAATGTGACTGGTACTGTATGGGGACAAGAGGTTCTTTATAAGGGTGCTCATTTTAATGATATTCATAGTGATATTACTTTAGACAATCATGTTCTAACCATTACCAATGGTCATATTGGTGACGGTAGTGGTGGTTATGATATTACAGGTTGGTATAATATCAATACTGATGCATTAGATTTAAATGCTAAAGCTCGCGCAGTGCGTATTGAAAATTTAATTCGCCCTGTCACTGACATTCCTATTACAGGATGGTTTGAAACCGATAATCATATAACAGGGACTGCGGCTCATCCTATTGTAGAAGGACGAGCTCACTTATGGGATGGATCTGCCTATGGCAAGCTTGTAACTAATGCTTTTGCAAAATATAACTATAAAAATGAAAGATTAGAGTTATATCGTTTTGACATTGAAGGGTACGGAGCGACTATTACAGGTGGTGGCACAGTATCGAAAGAGGCTATTAATATTGATTTTGAAGGTAAGAAAATCGATATGGGTAGACTGCTCATCAATACTGACTATAAAGTAGATGGTTTATTAGATGGCCGTGGTATTATAACAGGGTCTATGGATAATCCTCAGTTTAATGGATATGTTTTATCTGATGCTTTATCCATCAATGGCCAATTGTTGACAGATCTACATGGTCATGTCTATGCAGATAAATCCGTTGTAAATGTACAAGACTTTTCTTTTGCTGAATCAAATGGTGGTCGTTATGTTGCTAAAGGCGGCATGAAGCTCGACGATAGTCAACAGCTATTTGGTGTTTTAGATGTTACTAATGGTAGTGTCAAGAATCTATTAGCACTGTTAGATCGTAAAAATGAGCATCTTGATGGTAAATTAAACGGTTCTGTTGAAATTGGTGGCACAAAGGATAATCCAAGTGTTACTGTTGACGGTAAAATTAATGAAGTTAGTATTGATAACAAGGTTGTTGGTGATGCAACGATTGATGCTAGCTTAGCTAATCGAAAGTTTAAAATTACGACCTTAAAACTACCTGTTGATGAAGGGCTCATTGCCATGGGCGGTACATTGGATCTAGATGGCGAAGCTGACTTACAAGTCGCTTTAAAAGATGTTGACATAGTACCATTCTTACCACTTATGGGTAAGGACATTCAAGCTACAGGTTGGGTAACTGGTGTTGTGAATGTTACGGGAAAAACTAAAAACCCTAAGGTTGAACTTTCTGGTGCGGTAGAATCTGGTTCTTTCAATGGAATTGGCATTGATGAAGGGTTTGTATTAGCTACTATGCAAGATCATGTTATTCAAATTCAACGGATCCAAGGTGCAAAGGGAGGCTATAAACTTAGTATTTATGGTAAAATCCCATTGGCTGCACTTTATACCTCTGGTTACATAGAAGCTAGTAATGCTAAATCTATGGACGTAACTATCGATTTTAACGAAGCTGATATGGCTGTTATTCCTCTTGTTACTACTAGTGTTAAGGAGGCAACAGGTCCGTTAAAAGGGGTAATCAGACTTACTGGTACTGTGGAACAACCAGAGGCATATGGTACGGTTTCTGTACGTAATGGCACTATGAAGCTGGCTAATGTAGATAATGAAATTACAGGGATTGATGGGGATTTAATCTTCTCAGGACAGCAAGGTGATTTCCAATCCCGCATTAATATGGGGAAAGGTTCAGCCGGTTTAGCTGCTAAGGTAAATTGGTCTGGCCATGAGCTTACTAACTATAAGGCTGCCGTTCAACTAGATGGTTTAGATGTAGGTAGCGAATATATTAAGGGACCGTTAAATGGGGAACTTTACATTGCAGAACGTGATGGATTACCTACCTTGATAGGTAATTTGGACCTAGAAAACATCCAATTTAAGATTCCTCTTTCTTTACAGTCTAGTGAAAGTAGTACTAATATGGGTGTAGATGTTAATATTCATGCTGGTAAAGGAGTACGCTTATATGATCGAACTCTATATAACATGTTTATCGGTGGTGATGTTCATTTCGGTGGCACATTACAAAACCCAACTGCTAGTGGCCAGTTTGATGTTAAATCTGGTACATTCAAATACTTAAGTCATGTATTTAATATTACGAAGGGGAATGCACACTTTGTAAGTGGCTCTTATTTACCAAACTTACAATTAGAGGCTGAAACGAATGTAAGTAACTACAATATTATGCTTG
>NZ_CALJSP010000105.1:0-8344 GCF_937975875.1 Veillonella dispar
CCGATGTTGGCAAATGCGGCATTTTCCCGTAATGCGGATTTGGAGGACGAGGATGTAATATCACCCTACAAGAAGTAACAAACACATGAAACGAAGAACTTCGATGTAGAATGTGGCGAGGAAACGTGGACACTCCC
Organism: Veillonella dispar; assembly: GCF_937975875.1. Classification (GTDB taxonomy): domain Bacteria; phylum Bacillota; class Negativicutes; order Veillonellales; family Veillonellaceae; genus Veillonella; species Veillonella dispar_B. The sequence continues at coordinate 138 of NZ_CALJSP010000105.1, forward strand.
AAAAATTCTTAATCTGAAGAACAGAGTAGAATGTGAATGTTATGACTTGTAACATTTAATATTTCTATTTTTTTCAGAAAGAAGGAATTCAACTATGAAAAAACAATTCGCAGCAATTTTCGCAGCAACAGCAGTTTTGGGTGTAACTACTGCATTCGCAGCTAACCCATTCTCCGATGTAACTCCAGATTCTTGGGCATACCAAGCAGTTTCCCAATTGGCAAACGCTGGTATCGTTAATGGTTACCCAGATGGCACTTTCAAAGGCCAAAACAACATCACTCGTTACGAAATGGCTCAAATGGTAGCTAAAGCTATGGCTAACCAAGACCGCGCTAACGCTGAACAACAAGCTATGATCAACCGTTTGGCTGATGAATTCTCCAACGAATTGAACAACTTGGGCGTTCGTGTAGCTCGCTTGGAAGACCGCGTAGGTAACGTAAAAGTTACTGGTGATGCTCGTCTTCGTTACCAAGATGCTGAACATGCTAAATCCAAATTCGACGCTCGTGCTCGTGTACAATTCAATGCAAAAGTAAACGATCGCACTGACGCAGTTGTTCGTTTGACTTCTGGTAACTTCGAATTGGGTAACTCCCAAAACGGTGGCAATGCAGATGCTCAAATCGACCGCGCTTATGTAAACCATAAATTCGGCGAACGCGTATCCTTGAAAGCTGGTCGTTTCGGCCAAGTAGTTGGTGGCGGTTTAGCATTCGATGGTACATTCGACGGTGCTCAATTGAACGCTGGTAACGACAAAATTATGGCTCAAGCAGCTTACGGTTACATGGTATCCGGTGAAGCAGCTGGCTTAACTAAAGACCAAAACGTAACTAACACTTACCTTGGCTTAAAAGGTAAAGTAGGTAAACACACTATGGTTGGTGGTTTCTACGATCGTGTAAACCAAGATAGCACTAATGGTTACAAAAACATCTACGGCTTCAACGCTGATGCTAACTTCGACAAAGTTTGGGTTGGTGGCGAATGGTTGAAAGACTCCCACGTTGATGAATCTCAAGCTTGGACTGCAGGTCTTGGCTATGGCGACTACAACATCGCTAAAAAAGGTTCTTGGGATGTTAAAGGCCAATACTTCAACGCTAAAGCTAACGCTCCTATCGTTGATACTACTTACAACCACATCTACACTACAGATGCTAAAGGTTGGATGGCTTCCGTTAACTATGCATTGCAAAACAACGTTGGCTTGTCCGCTAACTACGGTTTCGACTGGAAAACTCAAGACGGTGCTGATCTTAACGACTTCTACCGTGCAGACCTTAACTACAAATTCTAATTTGATAGTTAACCATATAAAAGGGACTCCTTCGGGAGTCTCTTTTTTTATGGTTAATATATAAAATTCTATAACAAATTGATATAGAATGCCTTTTATTATGCAATTTTGATAATTATAGATCGATTTATATACAAATTATACTTATCTTTAATTTGATCATTTATTAGCTTTATTACTGGGAGGTGTAAAATATTTTTGATAGAGGATTACTGTATATTTCTATCTATATAAGTATTATAAATGGTATAATAAAGAGTATTAGATTTTCTTGTGAAGGAGGTAAGAATGAATCCTTCTTTTTCTCATATAAAAATGGTAGCCATCGATTGTGATGAGACGTTAGTTCGAAGTGATAATACAGTTTCTGCGTATACAGTTGATGTATTGCATCGCTTGCAGCAGAAGGGAATTGGTATAACAATTGCAACTGGACGCATGTATCAAACGGCAAAACCAATTGGATTAGCATTACAACTTGGTAATGTTCCTATGATATTGTTCTCTGGTGGTTTAATCCAGGAGTTAGAAACGGGATATAAGCTATTTGAACAAACTGTTCCTATAGATGTCGTATATCGTGTTTTTCAACTCGGTCAACAATATAGTTGGCATATACAATCGTACGTAGATGATCATTTACTGTGTCATCATAAAAATTGGCAATCCGATCATTATGAACAGCAAACAGGGGCTGTAGCTGAGTTTTTAGGTGATACAATTTATACACTTTCTTCAGAACCCAATAAGCTCATTGCTATCGATACAGAAGAAGGAATCGATAGAATTATTGATATCTTGACCCCATTAGTTGGTAATCAAGTTACATTAGTGCGTAGTCAACGAGATTTCCTCGAAATCACTGCACCGAATGTATCAAAAGGGCGTGCATTAGCTCAATTAGCTCTAGATAATAATCTTAGTCTTGAAAATATAGTTTCCTTTGGAAATGCAGAGAACGATATTTCTATGTTAAGTGAAACGGGATATTCGGTAGCCGTTTCAAATGCAACAGAACATGTAAAATCTGTGGCTAATGAAGTATGTGGTCATCATAATGAAGATGGTGTAGCTCACTGGATAGAAAAGAATCTTTTATAATGGAGTAAAACTATGGAAGCATTTCGTTTATTAATTGTTACAGGCATGTCTGGTGCCGGCAAAACTCAGGTTCTACAAGCATTAGAGGATATGGGCTATCTATGTATTGATAATATTCCTCCTATACTGATTCCTAAGCTAAGTGAAATTTGTCGACAAGGTGGAGAACGTACAAACCGTGTAGCTTTAGTTGTAGATATTCGCGGTGGTGAATTCTTTGAAGCTCTTTCATCATCTCTTGAAACATTAAGAGAAATGAAGGTAGATTATGAAATTGTCTTTATGGATGCTACAGATGAGACGTTAATTAGACGATATAAAGAAACTCGTCGCAGCCATCCACTGGCTCCAGATGGGATGATCACTACAGGTTTGAAAGAAGAACGTCAGATATTAAATTCTGTACGACATAAAGCAGACTTCATTATTGATACAACGAATATGAAAACTGCGAGCCTCAAAGAGTATTTAAAAACACGATTTACTCAAGTTGATGAAGGCCATGGCATGTCTATTACAGTTGTAAGCTTTGGCTTTAAATATGGATTACCATTGGATGCGGATATGGTTTGGGATGTTCGATTCTTACCAAATCCATTCTACATTCCAGATTTCCGTCATAAAACAGGTCGTGTGAAAGCTGTAAATGAATATATTCATTCCTTTGAAGTTACAGAGGAATTTAAAAAGCGTTATTTTGATACTATTGATTTTCTTGTGCCCAATTATGAACAAGAAGGGAAGTCTCAATTTATCGTTGCTGTAGGCTGTACAGGTGGTATGCATAGATCTGTGGCTATGGCAGAAGCATTATATTCGCATCTATTAGAAAACGGCTATCGCGTTTCTGTAGAACATCGAGATATGATGAAAAATAATGTAGAAGAAGATTATAATCCTCATGAAATTAAAACATTTGGTAACTAGATAGGGGTTCATATGTTGCGAAAAAGATGGTTTCGGTGGCTTATTCCGGGCCTAAATATAAAACGTTGGCTTGCCCTTTTTAGTTGTGGTGTAGGTCTTTTAATTATTGGCATTTCCTTGATGTTTAACTATCAATGGCTTGCGGTTCTTGAAGATATTGTACTTGCCTTTTCTTATAATATGACGGGCTTTTACAATTATAATGTGCTCATTGCTGTAGGCGTTGTTGTACTATCGATTGGCGCTGTTTTAATGTTAATCGGTACGAGTAAGGTTATTAAAACGATTATTCGTGCTGTATTACCTAATCCTGATAGTAAGGTGTCGGATATTATTTTCCAAAATATACGCCTCGATAAAGGTCCTAAGATTGTTGTTATCGGAGGTGGTACAGGGCTATCAAATTTATTACGTGGATTAAAAATACACACCTCTAATTTGTCTGCTATTGTAACCGTAGCTGACGATGGTGGTTCCTCGGGACGCTTGCGTAAAGATTTTAAAATGATTGCTCCTGGCGATTTGAGAAACTGCTTGATTGCATTAGCTGAACAAGAAGGGGTTATGGAAAATCTTTTCCGTTATCGCTTTGAAGGGGAAAATGAGCTATCTGGACATAGTTTTGGTAACCTCTTTATCACAGCACTTGCTCAAGTATATGATGGCGATGTGGAGGAAGCGCTTGAAGCGGCTAGTAAATTGTTGCGTGTACGAGGCCGTGTAATTCCGTCGTCTACTGAGTTCATTAAATTAGTAGCGGAGATGACCGACGGTACTATCGTAGAAGGTGAAAGTAATATTCCTAATTCTGGTAAACGCATTCGTCATATGTATAGTGAGCCAGCACAGCCAAAACCAGAAGGTGCTGCGTTACGTGCTATCGATGAAGCAGATGTTATCATCTTTGGCCCGGGTAGCTTATATACAAGTATCATTCCGAATTTGTTAACTGATAAAATTGCATCTCATATACGCGCTAGTAAGGCAAATAAAATTTACATTGCTAATGTTATGACTCAACCTGGTGAAACTACAGGTTATACCTTAAGTGATCATGTGGAGGCTCTTATTGCACATGGTGGTGAAGGCATTGTCGATACTGTACTTGCTAACGATGGACCGTTACCAATTCAAATGGTAGAACAATATAGTGCTGTAGGTTCAGAGCCTGTAGCATTAGATACTAAGAAGCTACAAGCTAAAGGAATACGTACGATTCGGGCTACATTGATAAGTCCTAAAAAGCCCGCTGTTCATGATCCTGAACGGTTAGGTAAAGTAATTATGGATATTGTTCACGCCATGCAATCGGATACTGAACCACATATCTTAGAGTATTATCTCCAACGAGATGATCATTAATGAGAAGGGATACCTATGTCATTTGCTGAAGATGTAAAAAATGAATTATGCCAATATGAATCCTCTAGTGATGCAGATGTGGCCATGAAAATTGAAGCGTCTTGCTTATTGCGCATGGGTGGATCTATCATTCTAGGGATGAAGGGCGCTGTTGGTATTAGATTAGCTACTGCAAATAATGCAGTAGCTCGTCGCTTGTTAGGCATTTTAAAGAAACAATATGAATTGCCTACCAATGTATTAGTACGACAAGGGCTTAACTTGCGTAAGAAAAATATGTACACTCTATCTGTGGAGCCATCCATAGAAGGGCGACAGGCTTTAGAAGATCTTGCTTTATGGCCTGTAACCGAACAAATCCCTCGTAGTTGGCTTAAATCCATGGAGGCACGACGTGCCTTTTTACGAGGTGCCTTTTTAGGTGGAGGCTCTGTTAATAAGCCACAAAGTGATTATCATCTTGAGTTTATGACCGGTAATGAGAATTTTGCAAAGGAAATTATTCACGTATTGCGGCTCTTTCACATTCATGCAGGATTGACGGAGCGTAAAGAAGAATATGTGGTATACCTTAAAGAAGGCGACGCAGTAACGAATTGCTTGCAGATTATGGGGGCTCAATCAGCCTTGATGGAGTTTGAAAATGTGCGCATTATGAAGACTGTGCGAAATCAAATCAATCGGCAAGTAAACTGTGAGACCGCTAATTTACAAAAGGTTGTAGATGCTGCAGTACGTCAGGTAAAAGCAATTCGAATCATCGATAGAGAAATTGGCATTGATGCATTGCCTGACAAGTTGAGGATTGTAGCCAGACTGAGATGGGACAATCCAGAAGCGAGCTTAAAAGAGCTAGAAGAATTGATGGATGGCGAATTATCCAAGTCGGGTATTGGCCATCGTTTAAAGAAAATCGAAGCATTAGCACTTACGTATGACCCTATGGGGCTTGAAGAAATATAGAGGTATTAATATATGTTTTCTTATAAATCAAAATATTGTGTAGCTGCGGCCATGGCCGCCATGGCTGCGCTTACAGGCCATGTAGAGGCTCGTGATATAGATTTACAATCAATTGGATATTTTCAGTTTTCTCCGTTGCCACCAAGCTTGGTGTCTCAAACGGATACATTGCTATTATCGGATAGCCCTGAATATGTAGGACCAGTAGGCGGTACACTTAGTGCTGGTACTATTAATGGGAATGGCCGCATTTATTTTTATCACGTAAATGAAATGGATCAGCCCCATAAGATTGCTATCGTACTAGAAAATCAAACGGCATATCCTAATACTGTTCATGTAATGAGACAGTTAAAATCTGTGGCAACGCCAGATTATTTTGCTGCTGGTCGCGATTTATCCCGCAAGGATTTAGAGCATCCTTTAGATGAAAGTCCAAATGCGAGACCATTATACTCCCTAAGCATTCCTCCCCAAGGGCGTCAATTAATCTTTACTGATTTGGAAAATACACCGGTATATCAAGATGCGTTATTTACAGGCATTGTAGATATTAAAACAGAGGCGCCAATCTTTGCCCGCGTTATGATGCTACCTATGGGCATGGATGCCGTCGATGCATCACATTGGGCTAAGAACTTACCTATTGATGAAATTCAATTGCGCGGTACATATACTGGTTCAAAGCGTAATATGGAGGTTACTACACCTTTTGATACTGCCTTAGGCGGTGCTTTTGTTGAAGTTGGTAACGACCGTGAGGATGCCTTTATCAATGGTGTAGATGAAATGCAAAATAAAGCATTTGTTCGTGACCGTGGTAACTATGGTGTTTCATACACTTTAAAAATTCCTACAAAGGGTAATGAACCGTTTAGATTGTATTTTAACCCTCTTGGTGGGCCATATTCTGGCTCCTTTACGGTAAAAGCACTTCATCAACAAGGTGCCCGTAGAGGTCAAACCGATACGCGTACCTATCATATCGGTGGTGCTGATGGGATTACTGCACTAGGGGACGGTACTATATTAGATAGCCGTCTTATGGGTAATTATAATGCAGGCGATTTGTTAACATTAAACTTCATGCCGGCAGGTGCATCTAATTTGCCAATACGATTCTTATTGATTCCTGAATCTCTTGCAAATCCGCAAAAACATCAGACTATTGCGGTCAATGTACCAAAAGATGTAACAGACAGTTTGGGTCATCCAACGCAAAGTGGTACACAAATTCCTGTAGGCCCTATCAATGGTAAAGATACTAATAAGGGAACTGTAGATACATCTAAATCTACTTTGACTCCTGCAAAACAGGCAGAAACAATTGCTCACGAAGAAACAAAAAAATTGAGCGATAAAGCTGCGGCTGATGCTAAAAAAGAGGCACAACTTAAAAAAGCGAAAGAAGCTGAGGAAGCATTAGCTCGTAAAAAAGCGGAAGAAGCCAAATTAGCTGCCGAAAAAGCAGAAATAGCACGCAAGGCTGCAGAAGCTAAACATGCTGAAATTGAGCGTAAAATGGCTGAGAAAGCCGAAGCTGATCGTAAGGCTGCCAAGTTGAAGGCTGCTCAAGAGGCGCAAGCTGCTAAAGACAAAGCGGCCTTAGAAGCGAAAAAAGCTGAGGAAATGCGACAAGCAGAAGAGGCTAAACGCTTAGAGGCAGAAAGAAAAGCTGAGCTTAATCGAAAGGTAGCTGAAGCTCGTAAGGCTGAAGAAGAACGTAAAGCTGAAATGGCGCGTATTGAAGCTGCTAGAAAGACGGAAGCCGATCGTTTAGAGGCAGCACGTAAAGCGGAGGAAGCTCGTGTAGCGGCTGAAGCAAAACGTCTTGAAGAAGAACGCAGAATTGAAGCGGCTCGTATTGAAGCAGCACGAAAGGCAGAAGAAGCTAGACAGGCCGCTGAAGCTAAGGCACGTTTTGAAGCACAACGGGCAGCAGAAAAGGCCGCTTTAGAAGCGAAAAAAGCTGAAGAAGAACGTTTAGCTGCTGAAGCAAAAGCACGTTTAGAAGCACAACGAAAAGCGGAACAAGAAGCATTGGAAGCACGCCGTACCGAAGAAGCACGTAAAGCAGCCGAAGCAAAAGCAGCACTAGAAGCCCAACGTGCAGCTGAACAAGCTGCATTAGAAGCGAAACGTCAAGAAGATGCTCGTAAAGCAGCAGAGGCAAAAGCTGCCTTAGAAGCACAACGTATTGAAGCAGCAAGAAAAGCTGAGGAAGCGCGTCGTGCAGAGGAAGCGCGCAAGGCAGAAGAGGCTCGGATCGAAGCCGCTCGTAAAGCTGAGGAAGCGCGTCGTGCAGCAGAGGCTAAACGTGCTGAAGAAGCTCGTAAGGCTGAAGAAGCTCGAATTGAAGCGGCTCGTAAAGCTGAACAAGCTCGTTTGGCAGAAGAAGCACGAAGAGCAGAAGAAGCACGTCGTTTAGAAGCGGCTAGACTAGAGGCACAACGCAAGGCTGAACAAGAACGTCTCGAAGCGGCCCGTAAAGCCGAAGAAGCCCGCGTTGCTGCTGAAGCAAAACGTCAGGAAGAATTACGTAAAGCCG
>NZ_CALJSP010000106.1:0-28803 GCF_937975875.1 Veillonella dispar
ATGGTCAAATTGCAGTAGGTATTGGTTTTGTAGTAGCTCTTATCATTGCTATCCTTAATACAAAACGAGCAAATGCGTAGGCTAGAAATGAGTAATTATGAAATATATTGCTACATTTTACTCTCACTTTGGAGCGATTCGCTTCAAGCGTGAAGCCCCTGAAGGGGTAAGAAATATAGAACTTCGTCCGGTGCCACGCGATTTGAGTTCCTCCTGTGGTACAAGTGCATCCTTTGATGCCGGTGAAAGCTTTACGTTCACAGACGATCCAACAGAGGAAATTGAACAAATCGTTGCTATCACCGATGAGGGGTATAAAACTATATTTGAAAGTCCCAATAAATAAACATTACAGCCTTTTAGCATTGCTAATCTTAGTGGTTCTATAATCATTATGTAATGTAAAAGAGGAGCTATCCGTTGGATAGCTCCTCTTTGTTATACAGCTTTATATTTTTTAGGTGATTCACCTTTTTCAGCGGCTTCTTTATCGGCGCGCCATTTGCGTTCGAAATACTTATGATACTCTACAGGAACGTCATCAGGTGTTAAGCTTTCATAAAAACTAGTAGTTCCATTTGCCTGAGCTTGTTCATAAAACCATGTTTTAAATTCTAGCATGGACAAGCGTGCTTGTAGGCTTTCGATTTCTACTAATACGCGATCTCGTTGATTTTTGATAATAGATAATCTTTCATTAATGCGACTATCACCTTCGACGCAGTAGTCGATAAAATGTTTGATTTCCTTAATAGGCATACCGGTATGCTTCATGCATTCAATCAATTCTAACCAATCCATATCTGTGTCATGGAATACACGGATACCACCAGCAGAACGTTCTACGAAGGGCAATAGACCTTCTTTATCATAGTAACGCAATGTAGAAGGTGCCACATTTAGTTTTTTTGCGATTTCGCCAACAGTATATGTCATAGGACCTCCTTATGGGTTCATATTAAATTTGTAAATACATTTTGTGTCAGGAGTAATGTATTGAGCATGTAGTATACGTATATATTTTTAAAGGTTAGAATTATATTTTACGTTTTCGCTTGACTTAAACCTAACTTTAAGTTCTATACTTATTACATGTTGGAAATACAGTATAGCACGGTTAGTAAGACAATACAAATTCTAAAGGTTGTATTGTTACACGATACCTAATGAAAGGAACACATATGAATTTAATTGATATAAAATCTCCAGCCGATTTAAAAGGCTTATCTATTTCTGAATTAACAGATTTAACAGCACAAGCTCGTCAAGCTCTCATGACAAAGGTTTCTGAGCACGGCGGCCATTTTGGACCACCTATGGGTGCAGCTGAAATGATTATGGCTTTACACTATGTATTTAATTCCCCTGTAGATAAAATCGTATACGACGTATCTCATCAGTCCTATGTACATAAGATGGTTACAGGTCGTGCGTTGGCATTTTTAGAGCATGATCATTATGATGATGTAACGGGCTATACAGATCCTACTGAAAGTGAGCATGATTTCTTTAATATTGGTCATACATCCACATCTATCTCCTTAGCATCTGGCCTAGCTACTGCTCGAAATTTAAAGGGCGACTCTGAAAATATTATCGCTATCATTGGTGATGGTTCTTTATCTGGTGGGGAAGCCTTTGAAGGTCTCGATTATGCAGCAACATTAGATAGCAATATGATTATCATCGTCAACGATAATGACCAATCCATTGCAGAAAACCATGGTGGTTTGTATCGTGGCCTTCGAGAATTGCGCGAGACTAATGGTGAAAGCCCTAATAATATTTTTAAGGCTCTTGGTTTAGATTATCGTTTTGTAGCCGATGGTAATGATTTAGAAACGTTGATTAATGTATTTGAAGATGTGAAAGATATTGATCATCCTATCGTTTTACATATTGTTACTCAAAAAGGTAAGGGCTATGCTATTGCAGAACAAAATAAAGAAGCTTTCCATTGGACTATGCCGTTTGATCTTGTAACAGGTAAACCTAAACACGTTGATAACGGACCATCTTATGTGGGGGTTATCGCCGATTATTTGATGGAACAAATTAAGGCTGATCCTACTGTTGTGGCAATTGCTGCGGGTACTCCAGGCGGTTTTGGCTTTGTTTCGGACTGGCGTAAAGAGGCAGGAAAGCAATATATTGATGTCGGTATTGCGGAAGAACATGCTGTCGCGATGAGTTCCGGTATTGCGAAAAATGGAGGGAAACCAGTATTTAACGTATACAGTACGTTTTTACAACGCACGTATGACCAGTTAGTGCAGGATCTTTGTGTTAATAATAATAGTGCGGTTATTATAAATCATATGGCTTCCGTATATGGTATGAATGATGTGACTCATTTAGGATTTTTTGATATTCCTATGCTTACAAGCATTCCTAACTTGGTATATTTAGCTCCTACCAATAATGAAGAATTATTGGCTATGACTGAATATGCGGTGCATCAACATGAACATCCTGTAGCAATTCGCGTTCCTGTAGGTGAGTTTATATCTACTGGCGTGGCTGATACAACTGACTATAGCGTACTAAATAAATCTGAAATCACTCGTCGTGGTGAGGGTATTGCTTTGTTAGGTTTAGGTAATTTTTATCATTTAGCTAATCAAGTTGCCGATGAATTGGCTAAAGTAGGTATTAATGCAACCGTGGTAAATCCTAAATTTGCTTCTGGTCTTGATGAAGAATTACTAGAAGAGTTGAAAGCAAATCATTCTGTAGTATTTACCTTGGAAGATGGTAAAGTTGAAGGTGGCTGGGGACAACGTGTAGCTAGCTTCTATGGCCCATCTAATATGCGCGTTAAAAACTATGGTATTGCTAAAGAATTCCACGATCGTTATGATGCGACTGAACTTTTACGAGAAAATGGCGTTTCTTTAGAAGCAATTGTGGCTGATGCAAAACAAATTTTATCCGTTTAGTTTGACAAAATGTTAAATAAATAATTCTCTCGATAAATGCAGTAGAAATCTGGTTTTGTTAGATTTCTACTGCATTGTTTTTAATTTCAGATTTTATAAAAATATAAAATTTGTTAAAAGATTATAGATTTTTTTCGAATAGGACTATAAAAATTAGATGAAGTATTATATAATATTATCTACAGTATGTATTACAGTAGAATAAGTTTGTTGTTAATGTACGAAAATATTACAGTACTATATAAGTAAGTATTAATGAAAAGGGAGATTGTAAGACGTTGAAAAAAGTATTAACCTTAACATTAGCCGTGGCCATCGTCGCCGGTGGCTATATGTCTGAGGCTAATGGGGCGGGAGAACAGCCTTCTAAGCAGGCGCCGTCCATATCTGAGATAAACATATATACGCCTAAAGAACTCAATGCACGTCAAAAGGACTTGGTTGATATCGGTCGCTATACAGCATCTGGTGATCAAGGCGCATTGAAAAGTACAATCGCCTCTGCTATTGAGCGAGGTACGTTGACACCGCAAGAGGTGAGTATTGCGATTCGTCAACTTTACTCTGCTGCTGGTTTGAAGCAAATGAATGCAGCATTAGCTACATTTGATCAATTACGTGAGGAGCGTCCTGAGTTTGGCGCTGATTACGAAAAAATGGTTCCAAAGCAAACAGGACTTAGTGCTTTATTGGGGAATGGCACTAATGGGGCTGCTTTGGCTAAAGCTAAAAATGAGGATACAAAAGAAGCGGTTCAATACAATACGTTCCGTATGAAGAAACCAAAACCGCAAAATCGTAATCGCTCTCGCCTTGGTAAGTTGGACCGTGAATTGGTCGCTGCCGCAGCTTTAGGTACGCGTGTAGGTAAAAATAATCTATTCGCTGCATCTGAAAAGAGTTTATCTGAGCTAGGCCTCAGCAAATATCAAATTGAAAATCTTGAATCTTTGATTTTCTAAGAATATAAAGACCTACTTCTTTGGAAGTAGGTCTTTTTTATATGGTTGATAAGGGAAATGTAATTGACGTTTAACTCCCCCTTTTCTATAATTAATAAGATAGGTATATGACCTGTAATAATAGATATAATTAATAGTTAATATAGATGTAAGGAGAAAGTATGCGCCTTCGTAGAAAACCGTGGATTGATGAAGCTATCCACGAATATGACTCTCATATCATTTTGTCTGGTCAAGAACAGTACAAGGGCAAATGGCGTGAGTTATTTGCCCATCCTGAACGTCCATTATATATGGAACTTGGAACAGGTAAGGGACGTTTTATTGCAGGCATGTCTGAAGCGTATCCAGATGCTAACTTTGTAGGTTTTGAAGTGCAAATTGGCGTAATTTATTATGCGGCTCAAAAGATTTATGAAGCAGAGCGTGATAATGCTAAGGTATCTCTCTTTGATATCGCTGGCATAGAAGAGGTTGTAGCGCCTGGTGAAGTAGATCGTTTCTATATCAACTTCTGTGATCCATGGCCTAAGGCGAAACATGCGAAGCGTCGCCTCACATACCATACATTCCTCGATCGTTATGCCCGTCTTTTAAAAGATGGTGGCGAGGTTCACTTTAAAACTGATAACGAAGGTTTATTTATGTTCTCTCTTGAAGAATTCAAAGAGTGTGGATGGGAACTTAAGAATGTAACCTATGACTTACATAGCACAGATCTTCCAAATGTAAAAACTGAGTATGAAGAGAAGTTCAGTGCTAAAGGGCAACCTATTTTCCGCTTAGAAGCAATTAAGCCGAAAGTACAAAAGGAGGCTTAACATGGAAACACCGAATAAGGGGGATAGTCGGTGGGGCTCACTCTTTAAAAATGATTTACAAGGTATGCTCTTACCTATAGTACTCATTACGATTATAGGTAGTGTGAATATCTTCAGTGCCACCTATATTAGCTCTATTTACGAAAATACAGGGCTTTTAGGGTATTTTTCAAAACATATAGGTTTCCTATTTCTTTCAATGGCAATAGGTGTTATCTTATATCGGTATGATTATCGACAGCTACAAAAGCCACATATGTTGCAACGCATCATGATTGTAACACTCATAGGTATGGTGTTAGTCCTAGTGGCTGGCTCTGTCATCAATGGTGCTCGTCGGTGGATTGTTATCGGTCCCGTATCGATACAGCCATCGGAATTTGCCAAGTTAGCGGCCATAATATGGACATCGGCTAAGTTGAGTACTATGAGAAAATGGGGAAAAGCGAGATATAATAATCCACTAACGAATTTACAAGGTTATGTGGGAGAACGGGTAGGTTATATGTTGCCAATGTTAGTTTGGCCTATAATCTTTGCAGTTCTAACCATCTTGCAACCAGATATGGGGACTACTGTACTAATCTTTGGGTTCTCATTCATACTAATTTACTTAGCAGGCTTTGATGGACGATTCTTTGGTGGTGCCTTTGCCGTAGCTGGTGTGATAGGCTTCATTGCAGCTCGTATGTCGCCGTATCGTTGGGAACGGATTCAGTCTTGGTTCGATCCTTGGCCTCATGCTCAAGATATGGGCTATCAAACTGTACAAGGTCTTTTGGCCGTAGGTTCTGGTGGTATTCTTGGGGAAGGCTTTATGCAAGGTACATCTAAGTACTTTTACTTGCCAGAGGCTCATACAGATTTTGCATTTGCCGTGTGGGCTCAAGAAATGGGCTTTGTCGGAGCTGTCTTTGTAGTTCTTTTGGTAGCGGCCTTCACATACTTTGGCTTCCGCATTGCTAATCGATCTCGTGATGAATTTGGCAGATGGTTAGCTATGGGGATAACCTTGCTCATCAGTGGACAAGCATTATTTAATATTGCCATGGTTTGCGGGATTATGCCGGTAACAGGTGTGCCTTTGCCATTTATTAGTTATGGCGGTTCTTCATTGTTAATGAACTTTATGGCCATAGGCTTGTTAGCCAGTGTTGGTCGCCGTAATGTAGAAGGTGTAAAACAAGTTGGTACGGCTGAGGATTTACCATCCTTGCGTGAAGAGACACAAAGTCGCTTCAAACCTAAGGCGACTCAAGAAACAGACAAGACTGAAATGCCTGGTCCGTTTAGACCTAGAGAGCCTAGAAGACCAACGCGTAGACGTCCGAGACCTAAAAATTGATGTGTAATTCTTATGTTTCATAAGAGTAACATATATGTGTAAAATCCAATGCTATATCATACCGGGTATAGCGTTGGAACCTAGTGTTGTTATTGTGGTGAGAGGAAAAAATGAAGGATTATATTGATATTCAAGAGCGCCCGTCTTGGGGGCGTATGTTGCCACTTAGTTTCCAACATTTATTTGCTATGTTTGGCTCTACTGTATTAGTACCATATTTGTTAAAGGTAGATCCTGCAACAGCTTTATTTATGAATGGTATCGGTACATTGCTATACCTATTCGTATGTAAAGGTAAAATCCCTGCATACCTCGGTTCTAGCTTTGCTTTCATTGCTCCTGTAGCTGGTGTATTATCTGCCGGCCTCGGTTATGAGGCAGCTAAAGGTGCCTTCGTTGTATTTGGTTTATCCTTTGTGATTTTATCTGTTCTAGTTCGCTATATTGGTACGCGTTGGATTGATAAGTTATTCCCACCGGCTGCCATGGGTGCTATCGTTGCTATTATTGGTTTGGAATTGGCACCAGTAGCGATGAGCATGTCTGGCCTTATTGGTAATCAAGATTTGGGCATGAGCCACAGCCAAGCAGTATTTATTTCTATGTTTTCCTTAGTTGTTACCTTGCTTGGCACTGTTGTGTTCCGTGGTTTCTTAGCAGTTATCCCTGTTTTGATTGGCGTTGTTTCCGGCTATATATTATCCGCCTTTATGGGTGTTGTTGATTTCTCTAGCGTAGAGGCTGCACCTTGGTTCTCCTTACCGCAGTTCTATGGCATGCCTGTATTTGATATCAATGCAATCATCATGATTATGCCAGCACTCTTTGTAGTATTTGCAGAACATGTAGGTCACTTGGTTGTAACTAGTAACATCGTATCAAAAGACTTGATGAAAGAACCAGGCTTACAACGTTCTTTGCTCGGTGATGGTCTTGCGAATATTTTATCTGGTTTCTTTGGTGCTACACCAAATACGACATACGGTGAAAACATCGGTGTACTCGCTATCACCCGTTGCTTCAGTGTATGGGTTATCGGCGGTGCTGCTGTTCTTGCTATGATTATCTCCTTTGTAGGTAAAGTAGCTGCTCTTATCCATGCTATCCCAGTACCGGTTATGGGTGGTGTATCCATTCTCTTGTTCGGTATCATTGCAGCATCCGGTTTGCGCATGCTTGTAGAACGCAAGGTAGATTATACAAATCCTGTGAACATGATCTTAACATCTGTTATCCTTGTTGTAGGCCTTAGCGGTGCTGAACTTGCTGTAGGTCCTGTTGTGTTGAAAGGCATGGGCCTTGCGACTGTAGTAGGTATGGCAATGAGTATCATCTTATTGATTCTTCAAAAAACAGGCGTTGGTAATGACCAATTGAAAAAACAGAAGTATAATTACAGTCAAACCTATTGATGAAATAGCAACTTACGATGATGACTGACAATAGTAAAGCTTTAAACTAATATACTTTATAAATAACGACTACTGTATAGGTATGATCCTGTGAAAGTAGTCGTTTTTATTATCTTATACATATCATCGTTTAATACTTGTGAACCGAATAGGTTTAGGATGTAAGAATATTTGATATGAAATAGATTTATATGATAAGGGTTATCTTTATAATTTATTCTTTATATTGTATAATGAATATATAAGTTGCATAAAATTAATTGAAGAGAGGAGGGCCTATGGAGTTTTTAGTATGGATGGCTATAGGGATTGCCCTAATGGCTATAGAACTCGTTGTTCCAGGCGGCATTTTGGGACTCATCGGTTATTGTGCATTCCTTTGGGGCGTGTATGTAGCCCTAGGCGAGGGAACGGTAGCGCTATATGCTGTACTAGGATTAACAGCCTTGTTAATTGTCCTTATCATCGTGTTCTTTAATCACTTTGAAAAGACTTGGATAGGCAAATTGTTTACTTTAGGGCAACGCTCTACGACAAAAGCTGGCTATATCTCTAATGATGTATTAGATGACTTAGTCGGTAAAGAAGGCGTAGCTCATACTACACTGCGCCCTGCAGGTATTGCTAAAATTGATGGTAATTTGGTGGATGTTGTGACCGAAGGGGACTTCATCGATGCCGGTTCACCTATTGTGGTGCTTCGTGTTGTGGGCGGCCGCAATATAGTTAGAAAGCGCGATTAAGCTTTCACCACATCGTCGTATATAATGGAGGTTATTATGGATGTAGGTATTTTAATCTTGATTCCCATTCTACTGATTGGGATTATGGTGTTCTTGTATGTTGTGCCATTAGGCCTTTGGGTATCTGCTCTTGCAGCAGGCGTTAATGTTGGTATCTTTACACTCGTAGGTATGCGCTTACGTCGTGTAAATCCATCTCAAATCGTAATGCCTTTGATTAAAGCAAATAAAGCAGGTCTTGATGTTAATGTAAATCAGCTGGAAGCGCATTACCTTGCAGGTGGTGACGTTGACCGCGTTGTAGATGCTTTGATTGCCGCTGAACGCGCATCTATTCCTTTAACATTCGAACGTTCTGCAGCTATCGACCTTGCAGGTCGTGATGTATTGGAAGCGGTTCAAATGTCCGTTAATCCTAAAGTGATTGAAACACCAATTATCTCTGCGGTGGCAAAGAATGGTATCGAACTCAAGGTTCGTGCTCGTGTAACTGTACGTGCTAATATTGACCGCCTAGTTGGTGGTGCTGGTGAAGCTACGATTATCGCCCGTGTTGGTGAAGGTATCGTAACAACTGTAGGTTCCTCTGAAGAGCACACAGATGTATTGGAAAATCCAGATCACATCTCTCGTACTGTATTGGGGAAAGGTCTTGATGCGGGTACTGCATTTGAAATCTTGTCTATCGATATTGCTGACGTAGACGTAGGACGTAACATCGGTGCTCAATTGCAAACAGATCAAGCGGAAGCAGATAAGAAAATCGCTCAAGCTCGTGCGGAAGAACGCCGTGCAATGGCTGTTGCTACAGAACAAGAAATGCGTGCGAAAACACAAGACATGCAAGCTAAGGTTGTGGAAGCACAAGCTGAAGTTCCTAAAGCATTGGCAGAGGCTTTCAGAAACGGTAATCTTGGTGTTATGGATTACTACAATATGAACAATATTATTGCAGACACTAAAATGCGTGAAAACTTAGCAGATAGTGAATAGGAGTAGCTATGGACTCTATTTTGTCTTCCGTGCTATCCATCTTTTCGCATAACCCTATATTTGTTCTAGGTATCATCGCGTATATTGCTTTTTCCATTATAAAAAGCAAAAATACAGAAGAGTCTGATGAGTATGATAACTATGAAAGTTCAAGTCAGACTTGGGAGGATATGGAGCGTGAATATGGTATCTCCATAGAGAAAAAGCCTGTAGAACCTTCGCCTGAGGACTTGTTGTATGATGATGATTTCTATCGAGAAATATTTAAAAATAGACCGATTGAAAATCAGCACCCTGAGGCTCCCTTAAGACCGAAGGGGGGAAGACTGTTTCAATATGATGATTCGGAGACATCTGAAAAACATGTTGAAGAGCATCAAAATAATGATAAAGCTCAAACAGTTTTAGCTTCCGAGCATCATTACGATGAAGCGTCTACAACGCAACAAGGTACTCATGTTTCATCCAAGAAAACTTCAAGTAAATCAACTGGCTTTAGTACGAGTACAACTCGTTTAAGTAGAGAGTCTGTTACAGGTCCAACCTTAAGTGAACGATTGGCCGAATTCAAGCGAGATAAGGCTTCTAAAGAAGGAAAGGTACTCCTTGATACGAATGTGGTAACGACTTCGCCAATCACTTCGACGAGTGTTCATACATCAAGTCATAAACGTATATCAAATCATGCTCTAAAAGAAGGCATGAAATGGTCTATCATCTTGAGTAAGCCTAAGGCTCTTGAACGCAGATATCGTTAAGTTGGGTTAGCCAATACGGTTTATTAGTCATTAGAAAATATGGCTATTAAAATATTGGATATAACGGCCACGGGATTATGGGTAATCTATGGCTATCGTTATTTGCGGATAGATGTTGTATAGCAATTATAACGGCACATATCCTATGTGGTGCATATAATTACATATGGAAAGAGGTTCCTATTGGTCACCTATGTGACTATTAGGAACCTCTTTTTTATTGTCTTTTTTTGATGGAACTTTCACAATAATAGGGAAAGGAGTTCGTCTACAAGGAAAGGTGATAGTATGTATCGTAATGTGCGCGTTATACCTAAACAGTTACTGGAACAATTATATGTAGAGAAACAGTGGAGTGTTCGCGAGGTAGCAGAGTATTTCCAGTGTAGTGTAGATACTATTATGCGGCGGATGAAGGCATATGATATTGAGCGAAGACCGTTGAAAAAAGATATAAATATGGTTCATGTACAAGCTCTATATGAGTCAGGTAAGTGGTCATTACATTCTTTAGCGAAGCGTTATGATGTATCGATTACGACGATGGCAAGTCGGATGAAAGAATATGGATTGGCTTGTCAGCGTTCGACTAAGAATGTAGCTATCGATCCGGTACGTATTTGTAGGGCCTATAAAAGTGGAAATACGTCAGACTCTATTGCGCGTATGTATGGCATATCCCGATGGAAAGTACATCATGTGTTGCGTCATATGGGAATGTGTACAACGCTTAAAGCAAAAATATCTCGAAAGGTGGACGAGATGGCGTACTTGTATATTCATCATCATATGAGTACAGATGATATAGGTTTAGCTTACGGTATACGAGGGTCCACGGTGGCTATGTATTTACGGGAGCAAGGTATAGAAATTCGTTCAAATATATTAGAATTAGACGAAAATAGAATAAAAAACTTACGTGCTCAAGGGTATGGTGTTGCCAAAATTGCACAGATGATGGGCTGCTCTGCTTCTGCCGTACGAAAGCGGCTAGCCATGAAAAAATATATCTCTCCTTGATGTAGTGAGGTAGATACTATATACTTAAATTTATACAATGATGGGAGGAATATTATGCTTGAAATTATATCTGCTTTAATACCGTTTTTCTTACTTGGCATAGCGGCCGCTGGTTTGTCCCGTGTATCTGGGGTGGCACTGTCAATGATCATAGTACCAACGCTATTGATTTGGGGCGCTAACGCGATTGATGTTATTGCCTTTATGCTGCTATTTGTGGTGTACAACAACTTTACAATGGAAACACAAGATGTTCGTTTAGACTATAAAGAACTTGTATTATTCCCTAAATGGCGTCTATGTATTCCATTTATTTTGAGTTTAGTTGCTGCGTTCTTTGTGCCAGCTGCAGGGATTGCCATCTTTATGGCCTGCTTTGTCCTAGAATTGTTAGCTACTGTATACAAACGCATTCCTGAAAATAAGCGACCTCGCTTGCATCGCGTTATTGTTACATCCGTTTTAAGTGCTGTTGTAACTGCTGTAGGTGCTTATGCGGGCCCTAAAATTCCTAGTGAATACTATTTCATCTGTGCTGGTTTAGCCATCTTAATTATTACAGGCTTTGCGTGGTACGTAGGCAATCATCGAGATGCCTTTAGAGGTGCATGGGAAACAATTTGGGCTGACTTCAACTTGTTCTTGGGTATGTTTGGTGTAGAAGCCTCTTATTATCCAGCGGCGCTTACACGTTCCATTCCTAATCCAATGGACCGTATGTTACCAATGATTACAGTAGTAGGTGGATACGCTGGTCTTATGGTGGTATTTGGGTTTTACAATATCTTCTCCATACCATCTTTAATTACCGCTATTGGTGCTGCTATTGGCATTCGTCTCTTTGGTATGTATGAGTTTCCACGTCATGGCAGCTTCTCCTACTTAGCGATTGGCTTTGCTGTAGCTGCTGTTGTATGCTTGTATCTCGTATCTCCTACACCAGTAGGCTTTGATCATATTAATACATTAGTATCTCAACCAATTGGTCAATAAAGACTGCATATGATTAGTAGGTGACTACTGATGTAATGCTTAGTTTGTTAGTTAATGGATTTGGATATGTGATATAGTTCATATATTATGCTGAAAGTTGAGTTCATACTAGATTGTGAAAGGGGTTGATGCTCTGTGGCAGAAACAATTGAAACTAGACCATTTCCACCGTTCTTACCAAAGAATACGACGGTGATGATGATGGGGACATTCCCACCAACTTCCGAAAAGCGATCTATGGAATTTCATTATCCTAACTTTCAAAATGATATGTGGCGCGTGTATGGCTTAGTATTCTTTGACGACAAGGAACACTTTAGAAAAGGGGAGGAAAAAGCCTTTGATGCGGATAAGATTAAAGCGTTCTTATCTGAAGCGGGGATTGCTTCTTGTCCTACTGTATTAAAAGCTATACGCGAAAAGGGGAATGCATCAGATGCATTCCTTAAGGTTGTTGAACCTGTACCATTGGCAGAGGTTTTGGACCAAATTCCCGACTGTAAACATATCGGTACCACAGGTGGTAAGGCCACAGAAATTTTGTTGAGTCTTTTACCAGAAAAGGTTAAATTACCTAAAACAGGGGAGACAATTCCTTTTGTGTTTAATGGTCGCGAATTGACGTTAACGCGATTGCCATCTACATCTCGTGCGTATCCGTTGAGCCTTGCTAAAAAAGCTGAAGCTTATAAAAACTTCTTTAAGTCCTGTGGATTACAAACGAAATAATATAGGTAGATATGTAAAGCATATAGATGTATCAGCTATATAGAAAAGTCATTAACTAAATAGTTATAAATAACACCTTTGATGTTATATCGTATCTTCGGGGATATAATATAAACGATCAAAGGTGTTTTTATTATCAAAAATTAATGTGAGCTATAAAAATGGATATATCTATATTATGATTGATTACACATATCTTGTTATAAATAAAAGTAATGAGCTGTATAACATTTTAGTTCTTGATTTCTAGAATGAGAGGTTTATAATTAATCGTTGTCGCAAATGGTTGACAATAGTTTAAGAAAATGGAGTTGATATTATGGATAAGGCTAAAGAGGCCTTATGGACAAGATCCTTTGTCCTCGATACTTTGATTAATTTCTTAGTATTTTTGATTTATTATTTATTAATCGTTATTATTGCGGTAGTAGCAAAGGATAATCTTCATGCTACAGCAAGTCAAGCTGGCTTGGCCGTTGGTATTTATATTATTGGTACCGTTGTTGCTCGTTTGTTAGCAGGACGTTTTATCAGCATCTTAGGCTGTCGTAAGATGTTGTACCTTGGTTTGTTAATTTATTTGGTTTCAACAGCCATGTACTTCTATACACCTAATTTATTGATGCTCGATAGTGTTCGTTTCTTAAATGGTTTTGCATACGGTATTACATCTACAGCTACAAGTACAATCGTAGCGGCTATTATTCCTATGTCACGTCGTGGTGAAGGGATTAACTACTATGGTTTATCTACATCTCTTGCCGCTGCGGTAGGTCCGTTCTTAGGGATTTTAATGCTACATAGCCTTGGCTATGACTTTATCATTGCCTTCTGTGTTGCTCTTATCATCCTTTGTGGTATTGGTTCCGTTATCATGAAATTTGATGAACCTAAGCTCGATATTGATTCTGAAGAACATAAAGGCATTAAAATCTCTGACTATATCGAACCACGTATGAATTCTATTAGTCTTGTTTCTATACTAGTAGGTTTTGCATATTCTGGTGTTATCGGTTTTATGGCAGCCTATACAAAAGATTTAAATCTTATCTTAGCAGGTACATTCTTCTTTGTTGTGTATGCTGTAGTTATTACAATAACAAGACCATTACTTGGTATTGTATTTGATATGAAAGGGGAAAACTTCGTTCTTTACCCTTGCTTCATATCTTTAGCACTTGGTATTTTCTTATTGTCCATTGCTCACTCTACATGGCTTATACTCTTATCTGCTGTGTTTGTTGGCCTTGGTTACGGTACATTTATGTCAAACGGTCAAGCCGTAACTGTTAAAATTGTGCCGGTTCACCGTATTGGTGTTGCCACATCCACATACTTTATTGCCTTAGATATGGGGTTAGGTTTTGGTCCATACATCTTAGGTGCTATTAAAGAGGTAGTAGGCTATACAAGCATGTTCCATGTTACTGTTGTAGTAGCACTTCTTGCCTTCGTTGCGTACTATTTCTTATATGGTCGTTATGTAGGTACTGAAAAAGATCTTTCTTTGAAAGCTCGTGCTGAAGAAGAACAAATTAGAAATCGTAAACGCAATGGTAAACTTGCGTAGAATATAATCTACTAATGCTAATGAATTTAGAGTTATTATCGTTCATAGATTTCCATAACTAAATAAAAGGACTATACGGATGATTTCGTATAGTCCTTTTGTATTATTTATGTATTTAGTATTCCATCTTCTAGAATACTAGTTTGATACTTAAATACCGGTTAAATGGCATTTAGCAGTATAGGTATGAGTCGTTACATCGCAAGCTATTATTTCTCAATATTTACGATATTTACAATAACTTCTACGGCTTTTTTCATGTCGTCAATACATGCAAATTCATGACGGCCATGTAGATTTTCTACGCCTGTAAAGATATTAGGAGTAGGGATGCCCATGAAGGAAATTTTAGAACCGTCTGTACCACCGCGGATAGGGTCACAAATAGGCGTGATACCGGCTTTTTCCATAGCAGCTTTGGCTACGTTAACGCATTCCATATTGTCTTTAATGATATCGTACATGTTGTAATATTGATCTTTTACAGATACTTCACATACTTCACGGCCGTAGATTTCATTTAATGTTTGACCAGCTTGTAAGAAGAATGCTTTTTTCGCTTCGAATAATTCTTTGTCATGGTCGCGGATAATATAGTTCATTTTACCTGTATCTACTTGTGTTTCCATGCTCATAAGCATAAAGAAACCTTGACGACCACATGTATGTTCAGGAACTGCAGCACCTGGTAATAAAGAATCGAATTGCATTGCTAATTTAGCGCAGTTTATCATAATGCCTTTGGCAGTGCCTGTATGAACAGATACACCTTTGAGGGTTACTGTACCGCCTGCAGCATTGAATGTTTCGTATTCAAGTTGACCGAGGCTTTCACCATCGATTGTATAAGCAAAATCAACAGGGAATTCTTTGACATCAAAGTGATCGGCGCCAGTGCCGATTTCTTCGTCTGGACCGAAAGCGCACATGATTTTACCGTGCTTGATTTCTGGATGAGCTACGAGGTACGCGAGGGCTTCCATAATTTCACAGATACCCGCCTTGTCGTCGCCGCCGAGGAGCGTAAGACCATCGGTTACTACCAAGGATTTACCGATATAATTTTTTAGATTAGGGAAATCTGCACGACGTGTGAAGATTTGATGTTCCTCGTTAAGGCAAATATCGCTGCCATCGTAATTTTCAACGATACGAGGCTTAATATTTTCTGCGTTGTAATCTGCTGTATCCATGTGAGCGATGAAGCCTATAGCAGGTGCTTTTTCATCTGTATTAGCATTTAATGTGCCGATGACAAAACCATTTTCACGATTGTAAATAACTTCATCTAAACCGATTGCTTTTAAATCAGGAACGAGCACATTAGTAGCAAAGTCTACTTGAGTTTGAGTACTAGGAATTGTTGTACTTTCCTCGTTAGACCGTGTATTTATGCTTGTATAGCGTACAAAACGTTCGACCATTGATTCCATAATGAGCCTCCTCGTAAGTAAACATACGTGTTATACATACTGGTATACATACTGTATATAATAAAGATTCTTAATATACTTTCATTGTAGAACAGGGGCGGTGAAAATGCAAAATAAATATTTATGGAACGTGTGATATTTTATTCGCATAATGCATAGAAAAGCATTGAACCATATATAGTGCCGTGTTAGTATAAAGGTGAATAGTTATACGTTTGTACATTTTCTGTGAGGAGGTTTTACCATGTCGGACGAAACTCGTTCTATTCCGCCCGTAGAACCCGTATTGGATCCTAAGAAGGATTACGTAGAGATTAACTCATATGTAGTATTCTGGGGCCTATTCTATGCGGCAATTTTTACACTGGCTGTAGGTTATTTATGTTTGAAAATTGGTCAAACAGTAGATGCCTTTGCTCCAGTATCTGTACTTGCTATGGGTACAGCAGTTATTTTGAAACGGCAAAATGCTTTTGCTGAAACGGTTCACATTCAGGCTATCGCTAGTTCTAGTACGAACACATTAGCTGGTGCGATGTTCTTCTTGCCAGCTCTATACATTTGGAATGTTACAGATGTATCCTTTGTACAGATGGCGATTCCTATCATCCTTGGTGGCGTACTTGGTGTTCTATTATGCGTTATGTTTCGTCGCTACTTTGTTGAGGAAATGCACTATGTGTATCCGTTCCCAAGCGGTCGTGCTGCTGCTGAAGTACTAATGAGTAATGAAGGTAGTAAAGCGAAACTCATGCTTGGTTCTGGTCTTATCGCTCTTGTATATGACTTTATTCTTAACAGCCTTGGCTGGTGGGAAGAGGTTATCCGTACTACTGCATTTAAATGGGGGTCTGCGCTAGCAGATTCTACTAAGTTAAATGCTGCTGTAGATACAGATGCTGCGTTGCTTGGCCTTGGTTACTTCACAGGCTTACGGTATGCGGCTATTATCGCAGCTGGTTCCTTCTTCTCTTGGTTCGTATGTATTCCAATCGTATACTATTTAGCTCCGGAACATATCATGCAAATCAATGGTCATGCAGTTCCGCTTGCAGAAGCTCCTATTCGTAAAGTATTCTTAGACTATGTTCGCCATATTGGTATCGGTATGCTTGCTATGGCAGGTATCATCGGCTTGCTCAATATGTCCAAAGTCGTAGCTAGTGTTGTTAAAAATGCAGTGCTTGATATTTTCAGTTCCAAAACTGTAGATGTTAACTTGCTTCGTACACAACGCGACGTACCTACATCTTGGATTGGTGCTGGCATCTTGTTATGTACAGTTCTATTCGCAGCATACTTCCACTTTATGTATGCTGAAAGCTTCGGTCAAACAATCGTAGCATTCTTAATCGTTCTTATCATGTCCTTCCTATTATCTGTAGTAGGTATTAGCTCCATCGCTTATACAGGTACAGAACCAGTATCTGGTATGACAATCTTTATGATTATCATCTCCGCTGTATGCTTAACAGCAGCAGGCATGACTGGTAAAGTAGGTATGATTGCAGTCCTCATGATGGCATCCTTCATTGGTACAACCATCGGTATGGCTGGTAACTTCATGTCTGAACTTAAAGTAGCGCATATGACAGGTGCTACACCTAAGAAAATGGAACAATGGCAAATCGTTGGTACTATTCTTTGTGCTGTACTTTCTGTAGGCGTTATGATCCTCTTGAACGATGCGTATGGCTTCGTAGGGGACCATGCATTAAATGCTCCACAAGCGAATGCTATGGCTGCTATCATTGAACCGATGATGACTGGTGGTAGTGCTCAATGGCCTCTATATATGGCAGGTGCATTATTTGCAATCATCTTGTGGATGGTAAAAGTTCCACCATTGGCATTTGCCCTAGGTACTTACTTGCCAATGGAAATCAACACACCATTACTTATCGGTGGTTTAATTGCTTACTTCGTACAAAACAGTACAAAAGATAAGGAATTGGCAGATCTTCGCTTCTCCAAAGGTAGCACAATTGCATCTGGCCTCGTAGCTGGTGGTGCTATTGGTTCTTTATTCAGTGCCGTACTTCGTATTGCCGGCATTGATGTATTCGCTCAAGACTGGGTTGAAACTCCTGAAGCAACATACCTCAGTATCGTAATGTACTTCTTACTCTGTGTATTCTTGTACAAAGTGGCTATGTACGTAAAAGCTAAAAAAGCTAAATAATGTGAGTACGATAGTTTTTCAATGAAGTAAAAATGCTATCTATTCTATAAAATGCTAGGAATTCTCCACTCTGGGGATGACCGCCTTTACCGAGTTTAGATTACTTGGTAAGGGCGGTCTTTTTTATTTGTTTTAGTCTTATTACTATAGCTATGGATAATCTTTTTGATATAGCTAAAAGCTATGTTAATATAATACCTATTGATATAGTCGGAATAATTGACCCTAACTATATCGAATGTTATCATAATACTATAATACCTTTAGAGGTATTATTTTTATTATACTCATACTGTAAGTATAGATAGATTCATTCGTATATAGAAAGAAAACTTTACATAGTATTGTAAAGTTAGAGTAAGATTAATTATGAAATTTAAGAAAATAGCAGTTCTTTTAGGGGCTTTTACAATCGCTAGTAGTTTATTTATAGCAGGCTGTGGTAATACAGGTACTAGTCAAAAGACATGGCGCGTTGGTACTGATGCGACCTATGCACCATTTGGTTTTAAAGATAAAGACAGCGGTAAATTAGCTGGTTTTGATGTAGATATTATCAATGCCATTGCACAGGAAGAGGGCATTGAAGCCGATGTTCAAAACTTGAACTTTGATGCGCTTTTACCAGCACTACAAAGTAATACCATTGATATTGCAATTTCGGATATGACCATTTCTGAAGATCGTGCTAAGTCTGTAGACTTTAGTAAACCATACTATATTGCAGGTAATGGCCTTGTTGTAAATATCGATAACACGAATATCAATAGTTTTAAGGATTTAGAAGGAAAGCGCATTGGTGTATCCATTGGTTCTACTGGTGCGGAAATTGCTAGTAAGATTCCTAATGCCGATGTGCGCCAATTCAACCTCATCGTAGATGCATTCTTAGAATTGCAAAATAGAGGTGTAGATGTAGTTATTAACGATACACCGGTTAATGAATATTATGTTAATAGCAAGGGCAAAGGTATCGCAAAAGTTACTGGAGAGGACTATGATGCGGCACCACTTGGTATTGCTGTGAAGAAAGGCAATACAGAGCTTCTAAATAAAGTTAACGATGGATTGGCTAAGATTAAAGCTAATGGCAAATATGCAGAGATTTATAAAAAATGGTTTGGTAAAGAGCCACCAGCAGAGGATTTAAAATAGTTTGTAGATAGAACCTAAACGTATTATTTGTTATAATACGTTTAGTAAACCTCAAATGGTATGAGGTAGTATAGAATGGGTGATATGATGGCTAAACGACGTGCATTTTTAGATATAATTAAAGAGAAGGGCGCCCTCGTTTTAGATGGTGGGTTAGGATCAGAGTTAGAGCGTTACGGCTGTAATCTTCAGCATAAATTATGGTCTGCTAAGATTCTTATGGACCAACCGGATATCATCAAAAAAATACATATCTCCTACTTGGCAGCTGGGGCAGATATCATTCAAAGTTCTGGATATCAAGCAACAGTAGCTGGCTTTAAAGGATTAGGTTATGGTACGGAAGAGGCCATAGAGCTCGTTAAATTATCCGTTCGTTTAGCTGTACAAGCTCGCAATGAGTTTTTAGAGGCTAAGGCGACTGGAGCACTTACATTGCGGGGGATTACACTGGGTGAAGAGACTCCAGATGGGGTTAGATATTTTTCTGAAGGCGCATTGCCTAAACCATTAGTGGCGGCTTCTGTAGGGCCATATGGTGCATTTTTGGCGGATGGATCTGAGTACCGTGGATATCCTGATGTGCAAACTGAATATCTCGAAGTATTTCATATTCCTCGGTTAGCATTATTTTGTGAAGAAAATCCGGATATCTTATCCTTTGAAACTATCCCATCTTATGACGAAGCTATTGCCATAGCTCGCGCCATGTCTGACCCATACACATCGAGAGGGATTCCAGGATGGATTGCCTTTTCTTGTAAAGATGGACATCATGTTTCTAGTGGTGAAACAATCATTAAATGTGCAGAAATGATCGATAAGGTTAGACCTATAACTGGTATTGGCATCAATTGTACGAAACCAGAGTATGTAGAGTCCTTGATCAAGGATATTCGTACTGTTACGGATAAACCAATTGCTGTATACCCTAATCTTGGTGAAAGCTATGATAGTGAAACTAAGACCTGGTATGGCGACCCTGCATCATTTGTAGATTATGTTGATGTATGGCGTAATGCTGGGGCCAATATCATAGGTGGTTGTTGTAGAACAACACCTGAAATCATTAGAGATATAGCTAAAAAAATTCATAAATAGTGATATAAACTAATGATATAAATATAAAAGGCTATCGACATTGATTCGATAGTCTTTTTCTATTAGCTGATGTTTTATTGGTTTTATATAATAAAAAAGCAGTGCATAAGCACTGCTTTTACTATGGCGGAGAGACAGGGATTTGAACCCTGGGTACGGGATAACCGCACACATGATTTCCAATCATGCTCCTTCAGCCGCTCGGACACCTCTCCATGTATTCTGTTGTGTAACAGGTACTTGTATAGTATATGAAAAAGTTAGATTTATGTCAAGCAAAAAATCGTGAAAATCTTAGACTTTCATAAGACTTTTAAACTCCAAAAATTTAGCTAAGTTTCTACTGTTAGTAGTAATAATTAAATTGTAAAAATATTACGCAACATATTGTTAAAACGTAAGATATGTATCCTTTGAAGTATAAGAAAAAAGACCGCCTAAACAGGCGGCCTTTAGTTTGTATATTATAATACTTCTTTGATTTCAGCTGCATCGATGGATGCTTTGATATCGTCTGCCATTTTTTCGATTTTTGGAAGATCTTCTGGTTTTAAAGAGGATTTGATATCAAGTGGTTCGGATACGATTTCAATATCTTTGAAGTCGTTTTCGAAGTGAGCAACCATTGTTTTCATTGCAGCAGATGCCCAAGAGTGGTTACCAATGATGGATACCTTATGGTTTTGGAAGTTAAGTGCTTTCAATTCATGAATGAAGTTTTCCATAGTAAGGTATAGGTTCAAATTGTATGTAGGTGCAATTGTTACCAAGTTAGTGTATCTCCAAGCATCAGCGATGATGTAGGAAGCATTAGTTTTGGAAACATCATAGATTTTGATATCTGTGACGCCGCGTTTGGACAATTGCTTAGCCAATTGTTGTGCAATAGCACGAGTGTTACCATACATAGAACCGAAGGCAATAACAACACCTTTTTTACAAGCTGTGTAGCTGGACCAGTGCAAGTATTTGCGCAAGATATAATCGATAGTTTCAGGTGTACGCCAGATAGGACCATGTAGTGGAGCAATGCGTTTGATTTCAAGACCAGAAACTTTACGAATCGCATTTTGTACTTGAGGACCGTATTTACCAACTATATTTGTGTAGTAACGACGAGCTTCATCTTCGTATGTAGCAATGAAATCAGTTTGATCAGCAAAGATATTG
Organism: Veillonella dispar; assembly: GCF_937975875.1. Taxonomy (GTDB): domain Bacteria; phylum Bacillota; class Negativicutes; order Veillonellales; family Veillonellaceae; genus Veillonella; species Veillonella dispar_B. The sequence goes on from NZ_CALJSP010000106.1 coordinate 21,327, forward strand.
CCGTTAACTGTACCGAATGTACCGAAAGCATCTGCAGAGAATAATGTACCTGTAGATTTTTCATATGTACAAGTTACTTCTGGCCAGTGAACCATAGGCATAGTGTAGGAAACTAGTGTATGTTTACCTAGGCAGATTTCGTCGCCTTCTTTTACTGTGTAGTATTGATCAGGTTTTGGAGTATTGTAGAATTGTTCAAACATGCGGAATGTTGTAGCATTACCAACCATTTTACAGTTTGGATAGCGTTCCAATGTTTCCAACAATGTTTGGCAATGGTCTGGTTCCATATGATTTACGATGATGTAATCAAGGTCGCGACCATTTAATAGATGAGTCAAGTTGTCAAAGTATTCTTCGCGAATTTCTGCATCAACAGAGTCTACAACGCAAGTTTTTTCATCGTCGATGAAATAGCTATTATAGCTAACACCATTTGGAATAGGGAATAAGTTTTCAAAACGTTCTGTAGTCCAGTCATTACTACCAATCCAGTAGATATTATGGGTCATTTTCTGAGCACAATGCATAATAAAATCCTTTCTTAACTCACTTACGTATATATGTATCGATTTAAATGAAATTATATTTGTAAATATGTCATCAACTTATAATACTAATATTTACGAAAAAAATCAATATGGAAAAGCCTACTCCTAGGAGTAGGCTTTCACATACAAGACTGGCAACTAATTACTTGAAGTATTTTACACCAGATGTAAAGATTGGCATTTCTAATTGGCCAGGAATGTTTTGGCTAATACCAAGACCACAGCGTTCGGAGTGGGCCATTTTACCAAATACGCGACCATCAGGACTATAAATACCTTCGATAGCAGCGACGGATTGATTTGGATTAAAGCGGCTATCCATGGATGCAATACCATCAAAGTCCACATATTGTGTAGCGATTTGACCAGTTTTATTGAATTCCAATACTTGTTGAGGAGAAGCAATGAAGCGACCTTCACCGTGAGAAATTGGTACAGTGTAGATTTCGCCAGCTTTAGCATCACACATCCAAGGGGACTTAGTGGAGATTACCTTTGTATTGACCATGCGAGACAAGTGACGACCGATTGTGTTGTACGTCAATGTAGGATGATCTGCAGTCAACGTTTCAATGTGGCCGCCAGGCAATAAGCCTAATTTGATAAGAGCTTGGAAACCATTACAGATACCAAGAACTAGACCATCTTGTTTGTACAAGAGATTTTCTAAGCCTTCTGCAAGGTATGGATTGCGGAAGAGGGTAGCCATGAACTTACCAGAACCATCTGGTTCATCGCCAGCACTGAAACCACCTGGGAACATAAGAATTTGAGACTCTGCTAATTTAGCTTTGATTACGTCGATGGATTCTTTTAATTGTTCTGGTGTTTGATTGCGGATGATAACGATATCTGTTTCTGCACCGGCACGTTCAAAGGCACGAGCTGAATCGAATTCACAGTTTGTACCAGGGAATACAGGGATAAGAACCTTTGGTTTTGCTCCTAAGGTTGCACTGCGAGGTTTAGCATGTTGGTCGTGAATGTATGCCACTGCTTCACCAACGCCATTTGGTGCGTGCATAGGGAATATATCATTAAGAGGAGCTTCATAAGCTGCTTGAATTTCCTTAAGGGATACGGATTGGTTACCCCATTCAATAGTAGGATTTGCTTGGGTTACACCAATTACTTTTAGGCCTGGTAATTCTAAGAGATAGTTAACAGCTTTAATGTCTACCTCGACGATGAATGCACCAAGAGCTGGTTGGAAGATTGCACGTTCAGCATATTTATCGAATTTAACACCTATATTGTTGCCGAGAGCCATTTTTGTGACTGCTTCAGGAATACCACCTTGGTCAACCACATAAGCAGAGTATACGCGACCTTTTTCAATTTGTTCTTGTAATACTTCACAGTTTTCCTTGAAACGATCCCAATCAGGAGTATCGTCATATGTACGAGGTACATCGAAGAATACAAGGCGATGATCCACGCCTTTAAGGTCTTGGCTTACAATGTTATCTACATGGGCTGTACCAACTGCAAAGGATACGAGGGTAGGAGGAACTGTAAGGTCCATAAAGGTACCGCTCATAGAATCTTTACCGCCAATAGCACCGATTTCAAGTTCTTTTTGAGCTTTATAGGCACCGAGAAGGGCTGCTACAGGTTTGCCCCAAGATTCTTTAGAATTGAGGCGTTCGAAGTATTCTTGTAATGTTAAGTATGCATCTTCACGACGACCGCCAAGTGCTACTAATTTTGCGACAGATAAAAGTACTGCATATTGTGCACCATGGTATGGGCTCCAAGCAGATAATTCTGGTACGAAGCCATGTGTCATGATGCTCGCAGTTGTAGTTTCACCGTTTAATACAGGTAACTTTGCGACCATACCTTGGGTAGGAGTTTTTTGGAACTTGCCGCCGAATGGCATGAGCACTGTATTAGCACCAACAGTGCTATCGAAGCGTTCTGCTAAACCTTGTTGGGAAGCGGCATTTAAATCGGATACTGCGGCAAGCCATTTTTCTTTGAAGTTATCTGCGCTTGAAGAACCGCGTAAGAAGTAAGAACGATCTGCTGGAGCTGTTACGATAGCCTCTTGTTGTTGGCTAGCACCATTTGTATTTAAGAAATCGCGGCTGATATCTACGATTGTTTCGCCATTCCAGTTCATGATGAGGCGATTGGTATCAGTTACATCTGCAACAACTGTACATTCTAAGTTTTCTTCGTCGCAGTATGCTTTGAATGCATCTACATCAGAAGCGGAGATAACGCAGGCCATACGTTCTTGAGATTCAGAAATTGCCAATTCTGTACCGTCGAGGCCAGCGTATTTTTTAGGAACTAAATCAAGATTGATTGTTACACCATCTGTTAATTCACCGATAGCAACGGATACACCGCCAGCACCAAAGTCATTACAACGTTTGATAAGTGTAGTTACTTCACTGCGACGGAAGAGGCGTTGAATTTTCCGTTCAGTAAGGGCATTGCCTTTTTGTACTTCTGCGCCACATGTAGAAAGGGATTCTACCGTATGTTCTTTAGAAGAACCTGTAGCACCACCACAGCCATCACGACCAGTTTTACCGCCCAGTAATACTACAACATCGCCTGGAACGGGTACTTCGCGGCGCACCTGATTGCGTGGGGCCGCACCAATAACAGCGCCGATTTCCATGCGTTTAGCTACATAACCAGGATGGTAATATTCTTTAACTTCGCCAGTAGCAAGACCAATTTGGTTACCGTAAGAGGAGTAACCACGTGCAGCTTCTTGAGTAATTTTCTTTTGTGGTAATTTGCCTTCTAATGTATCTTCAAGACTAGTATGTGGATCGCTAGCACCTGTGACGCGCATAGCTTGGTACACATAAGCACGGCCACTCAATGGATCGCGGATGCAACCGCCTAAGCATGTAGCAGCGCCCCCAAATGGTTCGATTTCAGTCGGATGGTTATGAGTTTCATTTTTGAACAACAACAACCATTCTTCTGTTTTGCCATCTACATCTACAGGAACGATGATGGTGCATGCATTGATTTCATCAGATTCATCGAGATTTGTTAAGCCACCAGCATGGCGTAATTCTTTGACTGCTAGTGTTGCCATATCCATGAGGGAGCGAGCCTTTTTCTTCGTTGTATATAGCTCGGCGCGGCCTTCCATGTATTCTTCAAGGGCTTCTTTTACAGCACCTGTGAAACGACTATCCTCAATGGTAATATCCGTTAACTCCGTCATAAATGTAGTGTGACGGCAGTGGTCGGACCAATAGGTATCGAAGAGGCGAATTTCTGTAATGGTAGGATTGCGGTGTTCTACCTCTGCATATTGTTGCTTAATTAATTTGAGGTCTGCCAATGTCATAGCGAGACCATAGCTATCGATGAGAGTTTCTAAATCAGCATCGCTCATGTCTGTAAAACCGTCGATTGTTGCCACTGGTTTAGGATCTTCTAATTCAAGGGCCAATGTAGTTGGTAATTCAAGACTCGCTTCGCGGGAATCTACTGGGTTAATGTAGTACGCTTTAATGGCCTCTTCTTGTTCTTTTGTGAAAGTACCTTCAATAGCATATACACGAGCACATCGAACGATGTGGCCAGATGTAAGGGTGAGCATGGAAATACATTGCTCAGCACTGTCAGCACGTTGATCGTATTGACCTGGCACATATTCAACAGCGAAAACGAAACCTTGTACAGCTGGGATTTCTTCTAATACTGTATCTACAGGAGGCTCGGAGAAGATAAGGTTTTTTGCAGCCTCTAAATCTTTTGCATCTACATGTTCGATATCATAACGCTCGTAGATGGTTACCCCTGTAGCAGGCATTGATAATTCCTGTTGTAAGGTTTGTAACATGCGTTGTGCTTCTTGGTTGAAAGATTCTCGTTTTGTTACGAATAATCGTTGTATAGCCATTGTAGCCTCCTGTAATGTATATAATTCCCTGTGGGATATTGACAAATTAAGTATAGTCGGTCTAGACTTATAAGTAAAGATAATCTTACTTATGAAAAGATTAGAAATACTAATAAATATGAAAGGTTCATGAAGGTCATAAGACCTAACTTTCATGAAGATTTCTACATATTCATTATATATTGAGAGTCCATGCTTATAATATAGTAAATGATATGTATATTTAAAAGTAAGACACTACTATTAGTATATAACAGAGGTGAATAAAATGGCAGTATCTGCAGATTTATATAGAACCTTTTTAGGGGTAGGCTTATATTTATCCTTTTCCCGTGCAGCCAAAGAGTTAGGCGTTTCTCAATCCGCCATCAGCCAAAGCATTAAGCAATTAGAAGGTGAACTTAATATGCCTCTTTTTGTGCGCACTACAAAATCTGTAGGGTTCACGCCAGAAGGCAAAGAATTATTTGATACAGTAGCTAAGGCATTTTCCATTCTTGATAATGGGGTAACTCAATTACAAGAACGTGTTAGCCAAGCTTATGAAAGCTTAAATTTGGCTGCTACAGACACATTATGTCGCCATTTCTTATTACCTTACTTCCATAAATGGCAATTGCAAGAAAGCGAAATCGGACTACATATCATTAATCGACCATCACCTGATTGTGTAGAATTAGTACTCAACAAAGAAGCGCAGTTAGCCGTCGTTAACGATTATGAAGGCTTGCGCGATAATCCTCAACTAGAGGTAACTACATTGGCTACAATTCAAGATGTATTTGTTGGTGGTCCTGACTATAAAGGGGCAGGCTTCTTTGATCAAGGCCGTCTTCTTAATGAGCCTATTTTGCTCTTGCATAAAGGTTCTGCGAGCCGTACATTCTTTGATGAAGTAACTCATGGCGCATGCCGTAAACCGCGCTTTGAATTAGGTAGCGTCGATGTGCTGCTTGATCTTGTAGAAATTAACATGGGGATTTCTATGTTGCCTAACCATGTAGTGCAACAAAAGATGCAAGAAGGTACAGTGGTACGTATAGATACAGATATTCCAGTGCCAACGCGTGACATTGTACTTGTCCGTTCTCGTTTGGTACCTCAATCTGAAGGGGCTGCGCGCTTTACATCCTTGCTCGTTAATCGTGAAAGCACACGCGATAAGGTCTTATAATAATGAGACACACTTTATGAGAATTTTCAGAAAGTGTGTCTTTTTATATTTTAGAGTACTGTTATCTGTGCTATATTATATTGATATAAACCTACTGAATTTTATGATTTAGTGTGGAAAGTTTTTAAGCCTTACAGAGAGCTATTTTTCTAGCTGTATTGTTAAGTCTTTTACTTGATATAGGTTGACCCTAAGGGGTTATTTACGTTAAAATTTAAAGATAGTTATGCTGCGGAGGTAAGAGCACATGGAATTATTAAAACAACGCATTCGTGAAGAGGGGATTGTCCTCAATAATCGCGTGCTAAAAGTCGATGGTTTCTTGAATCATCAAATCGATCCACAATTGTTTAAAGCAATCGGTAAAGAAATCGCCGATCGTTACCGTGATGCAGGTGTACAACGTATTGTTACTATTGAAGCATCTGGTATTGCATTGGCATTGATGGCTGCTCTTGAACTTGATGTGCCATTAGTATTTGCGCGTAAGAAAAAATCTATTCTTATGGTAGATGATGTATATCATAGTGTTGTTTACTCTTACACAAAAGAGGAAAACTACGATATTACTATTTCTAAAAAATTCTTGCCAGCCGGTGAAAAAGTGTTGATCATCGATGACTTCTTGGCATCTGGTGAGGCTGCTATGGGCCTTGCTAAATTGGTAGAAGATGCAGGTGATGAAGTAGTGGGTATGGCTATTGCTATCGAAAAATCCTTCCAACCTGGTCGTGAACGCCTTGAAAATGCAGGGTATCGTGTTGAGTCTTTAGTTCGTATTAAAGAATTTAAAGACAATGGTTGTGTATTTATCGAAGACTAATAGTCTCATTATTTGTAGAGGGAATTATGAATCAAAAAGCAGAAAAATTTGACTTACTCGTTGCTGACTTAAATAAAGGCGGTAACTCTTGGTTTACAAAGGAAGAAATGACAGATGACCTTCATACAGTCGTTTACCACGGCCGTTTGGATGTTCATGAGCATAGCTTGCCTGTATTCATCGTTGTGGATGATTCTGCATTCTCCTATGCACGTATTGCTATCACAACAACATCTATTGATGAAAAAGTGATTCCTGCTGTGTTGAAAGAACTTAACACATTGAATCAAGATTATAAAGTATCTAAATACTATGTAAGCAATGAAGACAATAACATCTATATGGATGTGTCTGTTCCTGGTTTGACTGAGCAATTTGATCCTACAGTAGTAGTTAATTTATTGCTTGAAGTCGTTCAACCACATTTAGATGCTGTACATAAAGGCATTCTTAAAGTAGCTGGTTTAGCTAAATAGAGGTTGTTATGAATCCTAAAGCATTATTATTTGATAAGTTTTTAAAAGACGAAGAAATCACATCCTTTGAACGTAAGGATTTTGAGGATGAAGACGGTACTGTTGTATACCGTTCTTACATTAAATCCCCGTTGTGGGATATGCCGTTATTTGTCATTCTTGATAATAGTATTTATAGTGTTATTCGTTTGGTGTTAGGCCCTGAAAAGGTAACAGCACAAAATATGAATGCCTTGAATGCGTTGATCAACCGCGACAATGCGACATACAAAAACTATAAGCTATATATTGATGAACAAGATTCCAGTCTGTATTTAGACTGTGTATACATGTGTGGTGACGATGCGTTTGAACCAGCATTAATGTATGCATTGATGTCTTCTATCGTAGACTATGTCCCTGAAGCTGTAGGCGAGTTGAAAGCTGCTTTTGAAAGTAGCACACACTAATTAATAACAAATACAGATTAAGGGCCGTAATGTTCGGAAATTAATTGGAAGAGGGTATCCTATCTATAAAGGTGGGATACCCTCTTTTTATTGTACGCCGAATAGGCATGACTAAACCCCC
>NZ_CALJSP010000107.1:0-4329 GCF_937975875.1 Veillonella dispar
TTAACAGTTGCCGATTTATTACAAAAATTCGAAGTAGCTGGAGAAAATGCATTGAGCGACCGCATGGTACTTGGTGCAAAATAATAGAAGAGGGCTGTGGCCCTCTTTTATTTATTTACTGTATTTATTCTTTACAAGATAAGGTAGATACTGTATACTAAATAAGGTCGTAAGACATATCGTAAGCGAAGTATTCGAATCTCCAACGGTTACTTAAGCTTATCGGGATTATTTATTTTTTAGGAGGTAACATTAATGTTAACTACAGAAGCTAAATTAGCAGTAATTAAAGAATACGCTACTCATGAAGGTGACACTGGTTCTCCAGAAGTACAAGTTGCGATTTTAACAAGCCGCATCCAATACTTAACAGATCACTTGAAAGAACACAAAAAAGACCATCATTCCCGTCGTGGTTTGTTGAAATTGGTTGGTCAACGCCGTAACATGCTTGACTATCTTCGTCGTAAAGATATCGAACGTTACCGTTCCCTTATCGAACGTCTTGGTCTTCGTAAATAATAAAATTAGCCGTCCTATTGGACGGCTTTTTTATTTTATTTCTCTATGTTATAATAACGTTAGGCAAAGGGAAACGAATGCCGATATTCAATTGTGGCAACACAAAAAAAGGACAGAGCGGCAACTCTGTCCTTTTTTATTGTGCTAGTTGCTATCTAAATCTACTATCTAGCCACTTGATGATGTAATGGCAAGTTACACCACCTATGATAGAGATTATAAGGGAAATGAGATATTCAATCACGACAACACCTCCTTTCTGTTGCCAGAATAGGAGTTAGCAACAACTAGAGTATAACATAATAGTATGAACTAACGTATACTATAATTAATTGAAAATAGCTTATTTTTTCTTGATGATATATAATAAGAAGGTATACATATAAGAAGATTTTTAGGAGGAATAGGAATGGAACAATTCCAAATGGACCTAGCTGGTCGTACGCTTACGATCGAGACTGGGGAACTTGCAAAACAAGCTGGCGGTGCCGTAATGGTTGGTTATGGCGATACTCGTGTACTCGTTACTGCTACAGGTTCTAAAGAGGCGAAGGATATCGATTTCTTCCCACTTACAGTAGACTATGAAGAAAAAATGTACGCTGTTGGTCGTTTACCAGGTGGCTTCATTAAACGTGAAGCGCGTCCACCTGAATCTGCGATTTTGAATAGCCGTTTGATTGACCGTCCTATTCGTCCATTATTTGATAAAGGTGTACGTAATGAAGTACACGTAGTGGCAACTGTTATGTCTGTTGATCAAGATTGTGATCCAGCAATCTGTGGTATGATTGGTGCCTCCGCTGCTTTATCTATTTCTGATATTCCTTGGAATGGTCCTATTGCAGGCGTTCGTATGGGTCGTATCAACGGTGAATTTGTTGTAAACCCAACAAAAGAACAATTGGAAGCAACAGATCTTAACATTGTTGTAGCTGGTACAAAAGATGCTATCCTCATGGTTGAAGGTGGTGCTCAAGAGGTTCCAGAAGAAACTATTCTTGAAGTCATCATGGCAGCTCATGAAGAAATTAAAAAAATCGTAGCTTTCCAAGAAGATATGAAAGCAAAAGTGGGCAAGGAAAAACGCGTATTTGAAAGTAAAGACGTGCCAGCTGAAATCGCTGATGCAGTTCGTGCCTATGGTCATGATAAACTTGATGCAGCAGTACGTTGTGCTGATAAACAACAACGTGATGCACAAGAAAGCGAAGTGCGTGCAGATGTATTAGCACACTTTGAAGAAATCTATCCAGATAACTTGGATGATGTAAATAAAGCATTTGATGCTATGACAAAAGAAATCGTACGTCATATGATCACTGTTGAAAAAATTCGTCCAGATGGCCGTAAACTTGATGAAGTACGTCCTATCTCTTGCCGTACAGGTGTATTACCTCGTACACATGGTTCTGGCTTATTTACTCGTGGTCAAACACAAGTATTGAACGTTGCTACTGTAGCACCATTGTCTGAAACTCAAACAATTGATGGCATTGGTTTAGAAACAGAAAAACGTTATATTCACCACTATAATTTCCCATCCTTCTCCGTAGGGGAAACTCGTTCCTCCCGTGGTCCTGGTCGTCGTGAAATTGGCCATGGTGCGTTGGCTGAACGTGCATTAGTACCTGTTATTCCTAGTGAAGAAGAATTCCCATATGCATTGCGTTTAGTATCTGAAGTGTTGGAATCTAACGGTTCTAGCTCCATGGCATCCGTTTGTGGCTCCACATTATCCTTGATGGATGCTGGTGTACCTATTAAAGCTCCTGTCGCTGGTATCGCTATGGGTCTTGTAACTCAAGGCGAACACTATACAATCTTAACTGATATCCAAGGCATGGAAGATGCTCTTGGTGACATGGACTTTAAAGTGGCTGGTACAGCAAAAGGTGTAACAGCAATTCAAATGGATATCAAAATTTCCGGCTTATCCCGTGAAATCCTTCATGAAGCATTAGAACAAGCTCATAAAGGCCGTATGCATATCATGGGTATCATGCTTGATACAATTGCTGAACCACGTCAACAAATGTCTCAATACGCTCCACGTATTATTACAATGAAAATTGATCCAGATAAGATTCGTGATGTAATTGGTTCTGGCGGTAAAGTAATTCGTGGTATCATTGATGAAACAGGTGCAAAAATCGACATCGAAGATGATGGCACAGTATTCATCGCTTCTGTAGATCAAGATGGTGCTGCTAAAGCACAACAAATCATTGAAAACCTTACTAAAGAGGTTGAAGTAGGTGAAGTATACCTTGGTAAAGTAACTCGTTTGATGGCATTCGGTGCTTTTGTAGAAGTATTACCAGGTAAAGAAGGTCTTGTACATATTTCCAAACTTGCGAAAGAACGCGTTGAAAATGTAGAAGACGTTGTAAATGTAGGTGATGAGATCATGGTAAAAGTTATCGAAATCGATAAACAAGGCCGTATCAACTTGTCTCGTAAAGATTGTTTAAAATAAGAGGTGTTACATGGATATTCGTGGCTTTGAAGTAGTTTCTGCTTTTGAAGAACAAGATATCAATTTACCAACCCGTAAAACAACAGAAAGCGCAGGCTATGATATTGAATGCGCTGAAGCTGTTACTTTAGAACCAGGTCAAGTAGTATTAGTGCCAACAGGTATTAAAGCTTTCATGGCATACGATGAATACTTTGCCATTCACATTCGTTCTAGCATGGCCATTAAACGCCATCTAGCACTTGTAAATAGCACAGGCATTATCGACAGTGATTACTATAATAATGAGGACAACGAAGGTCATATCATGATCGCTCTACTCAATTATGGTAAAGAAACAGTTTCCCTTGAAAAAGGTGAACGCGTTGCTCAAGGTATTTTCTCTAAATACCTTATCACTAACGATGACGATGCTACAGGCATTCGTACAGGTGGTATTGGTAGCACTGGGACTATGTAAACTAAATACGATTCTGAATAGAATGGTGAAAGCCGCTCAACTAAAGTTGGGCGGCTTATTGTTATTATGTTATTATTAATCTATATAGAAACATATGATAACTAAACTTTTGATAATAGAAATAATTTATAAGATTTTATATATACTTAGGAAATAAATATGAATGAGAAGATTATAGAGATTTTAACAAACGCAAAAGAACAACTTGAATTTTATATTCCTCAAATTATTAATACTAATAACCTATCTGATAATGAAGATATTAATGTCATCAATGAACAATATAGACAAGCTTTAAATGAGATTTCAATGATTTTAGATGTTTATAATTGTTCAACTCCGATGGCTGCTTTGGATAAATTAATTGAGCAAACAAAAGAAAATTTTGATATTATAATTAACAATTGTGAAGAAAATATCTCTAATAATATTGCAGCTCGTGATTATGCTGATTATTACTATCAGTATAAAGCTATTTTTGATAATTTAGAAAGTTATCTTAAAAAACTTATAAGTATACGCTATTTATGTCGTGTTGGAAATATAAATACTGTAATTGTAGGTAAAAATGGTTCAGGTAAATCTTCGTTTGCTAGTTTTTTTAAAAACTCATTTAACAATAATATTGTAGTTATTCCTGCACAAAAATATCTAGTTTATAAAAATCTTGATGATAATCATTCATTAAGTATCAGTAGAGATGAGTTATATGAAGTACAGCATAAAAATTATATTAGTGGGTTAAAATCTAATGATTTTTATGAGCTAAATCAATTTTTATATAATGCAGAAAAAATATTTACAAATCTTATTATTACTTTGTGTAATGAAGAGTTGAATTTGGGTTTACAAGCTCTTTATAGTGAAA
>NZ_CALJSP010000108.1:0-3670 GCF_937975875.1 Veillonella dispar
GATGTTATGATCATCGGCGGCGGTATGGCTAACGCTTTCATTAAAGCACAAGGCTGTAACATTGGTAGCTCCTTATTCGAAGAAGGCCAAGAAGCTATCGCTACAGATCTTGTTATGGAAGCACGTGTAGCAGGGGCTAAATTATTGACTCCAATCGATGCTGTAGTAGCTGATGCTTTCAGCAACGATGCTAATACTAAAATCGTTGACGTTGAAAATATTGAAGATGGTTGGATGGTTCTAGATATCGGCCCTAAAACACGTGAGCTATATGTAGAAGCATTGGCGCCAATGAAGACTATTATTTGGAATGGTCCTATGGGCGTATTTGAAATGGAAAACTTTGCAGCTGGTACAAATGCGGTAGCAAAAGCTGTAGCTGAATCCGATGCGATGACTATCGTTGGTGGTGGTGACTCTGTAGCGGCTATTGAAAAAAGTGGCTTAGCAGACAAGATTAGCCATATCTCCACAGGTGGTGGCGCATCCTTGGAATTCTTAGAAGGTAAAATCCTACCAGGTATTGCTGCATTGTCTGAGGCATAATATGAGAAAACCCATTATTGCAGGAAATTGGAAAATGAATGGCACCATTGCGTCTGGATCTATCCTGATCGAAGCGTTTAACAGCGTGTTACAAGATATGGAATTATCCTGTGATGTAGTTGTTTGCCCGCCTTTTACAGCTATTGAACGTGCAGTAGCATTAACACGCGATACAGCTATTGCAGTAGGCGCACAAACCATGGATTATCATGATGCTGGTGCATTCACTGGTGAAATTTCACCACTTATGCTTACAGAGGTAGGCGTCAATTATGTTATTATCGGTCATTCTGAACGCCGTGAATATTATGGTGAAACAGATGAGACGGTAAATGCAAAGATTAAAAGTGCATTCCATCATAATTTGACACCTATTGTCTGTGTTGGTGAAAGTTTAGAACAACGTGAGTCCGGTCATACTCTTGACTGGATTACATCTCAACTTAAAGGTGCTTTGGTTGATGTTCCTAAAGAACAAGTTAGCCAATTGATTGTTGCGTACGAACCAATTTGGGCTATCGGTACAGGAAAAACAGCAACTGCTGATCAAGCTGAAGAAGTATGTAAAGAAATTCGTGATTACATACGCTCTTTATACGATGATGAGACTGCTGATGCTGTGCGTATCCAATATGGTGGTAGTGTTAAATCTGAAAATGCTCTCGAAATCCTAGGAGAGCCTAATATTGATGGAGCACTCGTAGGTGGTGCATCTTTAGTAGTTGATGAATTTATAGATATTATTAAAGCGGCGAATCAAGTAAGCGCTTAATATGAGGTTAGAAATGGCTAAATTAGAGGCTCCCGTAATGCTAGTCATCTTAGATGGCTTTGGCATGGGAGATCAATCAGATACAACCAATGCTGTGGTACAGGCGAAGCCGCACTGTTTTAATCAATTATGGGATATGTATCCACATACAAAATTAGAAGCATCAGGACTAGCGGTAGGCCTTCCAGAAGGCCAAATGGGGAATTCTGAGGTTGGTCATTTAAACCTTGGCTCTGGTCGTATTGTGTACCAAGATTTAACTCGTATTACTAAAGACGTTGAGTCTGGCGAGTTCTATAATCGCCCTGTTATAAAGGAACTGTATGAAGTAGGCAAAAAACAAAGCTTACATCTTATTGGCCTAGTTTCTGATGGCAATGTGCATTGTTCTTTAGAACATATCAAGGCTGTTATTAAAGGCGCTCATGACAATGGTATTGAACATGTATATGTACATGCATTGCTCGATGGTCGTGATGTAGCACCTCAATGCGCACAAGGTTATATCAAAGATTTAGAAGCATATATGGCAGAGCTAAACTGTGGTAAAATTGCCACCGTTAGTGGTCGCTATTATGCAATGGATCGGGATAATCGTTGGGACCGTGTGGAACTTGCTTACAATGCTATTGTACATGGTCAAGGTGAAAGTGCCGCATCAGCTTGTGAAGCGGTACAACAATCTTATGATAAGGATGCAGCTGATGAGTTTGTACTTCCTACAGTGATTGATTCTGAAGGAACTATCAAGAATGGTGACGCTGTTATCTTCTGTAACTTCCGTCCAGACCGTGGGCGTGAACTTACAAAAGCTTTAGTGTTGACAGAATTTGATGGCTTTAACCGTGAACCATTATCCTTGTATATGGCGACTATGACCAAATATGAAGATGGCTTACCAGTTCATATTGTGTACGAAAAAGACATCTTGTCAGAAACATTAGGCGAAGTACTCAGTGTAGGTGGCTATCGTCAATTGCGTATTGCTGAAACAGAGAAATATGCCCATGTAACGTACTTCTTCAACGGCGGTAAAGAGGAACCATTTGAAGGCGAGGACCGCATCCTTGTAAAATCACCTCAAGTGGCAACTTATGATTTACAACCTGAGATGAGCGCTTATGAAGTGACTGATAAGGTTGTACAAGCTATTCAAGATGAAACATATGACATGATTATCTTGAACTTTGCAAACCCAGATATGGTCGGTCATACAGGTAGCTTTGAAGCAGCTGTTAAAGCAGTGCAAGCGGTAGATACTTGTTTAGGTCGTATCGTAGAGGCTATACGCAACAAAAATGGTCATTTGTTGATTACCGCAGACCATGGTAATGCAGAGCTTATGGTTAACCATGAAACAGGTAAGGTACATACGGCACATACAACGAACTTGGTTCCTTTAATTTTAATGAGCGACAGTTTAAAAACAGCTACATTAGAAGCTGGTAAATTATGTGACATTGCTCCTACATTATTAGACTTAGCTGGGATAAAACAACCAAAAGCTATGACAGGTCATAGCTTGGTACATAAAGCATAATATGGAGCTTTCACTATATTAGTAGTTAATTAGAGTTATAAGCCTATAAGGTTTAGCTCAATATATATATAATGGCTGTCAGATGGCAGTTATTCCATTAGATTATATGAGGTGAAGAAATGGCAGTAATTGAACAAGTCATTGCAAGAGAAATTTTAGATTCCCGCGGTAACCCAACTGTTGAAGTTGAAGTATGTTTAGAAGATGGCACTATTGCAACAGCAGCGGTTCCATCCGGCGCTTCTACAGGTAAGTTTGAAGCTGTAGAATTACGTGATGGTGATAAATCCCGTTACTCTGGTAAAGGTGTATTAACAGCTATCGACAATGTAAATGCTAAAATCGGTCCTGCCATTATTGGTTATGATGCGACTGAACAAGTAGCAATCGATAACTTGATGTTGAAATTAGATGGTACAGACAATAAATCTAACCTTGGTGCTAATGCAATTCTTGGTGTTTCCATGGCAGTAGCTCGTGCAGCAGCAGAATCTTTAGATTTGCCATTATTTGCATACCTTGGCGGTTTCAACGCAAAAGAATTACCAGTTCCTATGATGAACATCTTGAACGGTGGCGCACATGCAGATAATAACGTAGATATTCAAGAATTTATGATCATGCCTGTAGGCGCAACCTCCTTTGCAGAAGCTCTTCGCAGCTGTGCAGAAGTATATCATACATTGAAATCTGTACTTCATGATAAAGGCCTTAGCACTGCCGTAGGTGATGAAGGTGGCTTTGCACCAAACTTGGCATCTAACGAAGAAGCATTAGAAGTAATTTGTGAAGCTATTAAAGCGGCTGGTTAT
>NZ_CALJSP010000109.1:0-4532 GCF_937975875.1 Veillonella dispar
TGCCGATGACGGCTATCTTGTCGCCGCGGCGCAGTTGGCAGTACTTGAAAATAAGGTGCAGTCTGGCTATTTCTTGTGCCACTTCGCCATAAGTATAGCTCTCATTTTCTCCATAGTTGGTATAGCAGGGGTGCTAAGAATTTTTCCAATACATCCTCATTTTCATCGCTATTAATCGTACATGTGGAATAGACTAAATAACCATGAACCTTAACCATTTCCGACGCTTTTTCTAATATTTCAAGCTGTAATGGAGGTAATTCATTTAGTAAATCCTCTGTTTTGCGCCAACGCATATCTAATTTCTTTTGTAAAATGCCAAGGCCAGAACATGGTGCATCAACTAAAACACGATCAAATTGTTCCTTCCAATTATCAGGTAAATAACGACCATCTTGGAGCTTAGTAGAAACAATAGATACGCCCAATCGCTGAGCATTGTGATTCATAAGGTCTAATTTATGATCGTATATATCACAACTCATAATAGCGCCTGTATTATTCATAAGGCTTGCCATATGCATAGACTTACCACCTGGTGCAGCACAACAATCCAAGATGCGCTCCCCTGGTTGAGGGTCCACTACATGGCCAACGAGCATAGACGCTTTATCCATAAAGGTGATATGACCTTCTATAACTGGTTTTGCTTTTTCTAAATGTCCTTGGTGACCATCTATATACACTGCTTCAGGAATTTTATTGTCCTGTTCAACAGTCCATCCTAAATCTTGTAGTTCTTTTAAACAATCCTCAATTGATACTTTCACCGTATTGATACGGGCCGTCAAACGAGGTTGCTCATTGAACCAAGCACAGAGGTCTACGGTTTTATCTTTATCCATTTCGTTCATCCACAAAGTAACAAGCCATAATGGTTGATTATAAATGAAAGAAATCTCTTCAGCTTCAGATTTCGCAAGTTCACCAATAGAAATGCTATCGCTTTCTCGCAAAACCGATCGCAATACAGCGTTTACAAAACCAGATAATCCACGTGTTAACTTCTTAGCAAGTTTAACAGATTCATTGACCGCCGCACTTTCAGGAACCTTATCCATGTAGATAATTTGGTAAATTCCAAGTCTAAGGATTTCCACAACCATAGAAGATAGTTTCTTTAAGGGTCGCTTTGCAAAGTGAACAATAATAGCATCCAAGTAATTTTTTCTACGAATAACGCCATATACAAGTTCTGTAAAGAACCGTCGATCCAAATCGGATAAATGATATTTTTGTAAATACTCCTGTAACTTAATATTCGCATAAGCACCATTACGATTAATATCACTCAAAGCTTTCACTGCGAGCAATCGAATATTTTGTTGTTCATAACTTTTTACTTCAGTCATCGTTTTTCCTACCAATTAATTGTTCAACTGCTGCACGAACTCGTTCAGGATCCACTGTAGTATTGCAACATGGTCCATTAGGTCTTTCATTTAAAACACCAATGACAGGTATAGGAAATACATCGGCCATACCACTAGCTAAATCTCGTTCACAAGCTATAGCTACAATGGCTTTAGGTCGTGCCTCCTTTACCTTCATTCGCGCTAAGGTACCTCCAGTGACAACTATAAATTGACATCCATAGTCTTTAGCCACTTGTAATAAGCTACCAACTTGACAGCGACCACACTGCTTACAGTTGTATACGTCATGTGTAACCTTATGAACACATGAACTTTCCTGTAAACAATGCGGTGTTAATAACAATATGCGTTTTGGATCAACCGTATACATATCTAGCATCACGAGATGATTAATCAAATCAATCATAGATTGACGCAATTGATCCTTAGTAACCCCTCTCACTTTACCAATCAATAAGGATAATGGAAATAATCCATATATAAACTGATTGGCTAGTCTTAAAACAATAGGATGTAACCGTATTATACCGAAACTAGCAATAATCAAGGATAAGCACAATAACCATATAACACCAATACATACAGAAAAAACAACTGTAATAATTATGGGTGCAATAGGATGTAATTGTGTAAGCCCCGGTTCTAACACATACATTAGAAAGCCGATTATGGCAGTAATTAAAGCACATGTAATTGATGATAATATCAGGTATAACGGATACTTTTCGTACTGCTTACATTGAGTCTCCAAAAACGATACCTTCCTTTATCTGATGTCCATTAATAAAATCGGTAGCAGAAATACGCTTTTTATTTTCCGGTTGTACTTCTGTTAATAGAAGTATATTTCCATCACCACAAAATACACCTAACCCGGCTGTTTTAGATACGATTGTACCAGGAACAGTTGTGGCTGAAATAGCAATTGGTACATGTTTACCATGAACATCTATCAAACAGTGAGTCGTATCACTGGGAACCACTTCTCCAGACCATACTTTTAAACGTTTTCCATCGAGATATGTATAACATCCAGGAGCTGGATTAAGTCCTCTAATGAGATTTACAATTTCATTAGCAGGCTTAGACCAGTCAATCTGCCCCATTTCTTTTGTAATTTTGGCAGTGTGTGTAGCCATTGTATCATCTTGTGGAGTTGCCACAATTTCCCCATTAACCCAACGAGTTAATACGGGAACAATCGTTTCGCCACCAAGTACAGCCATACGTTCAAATAATTGCCCTGTCGTTTCACCAGGTAAGATATCGGTTTCCACAATATCGATAATGTCACCAGTATCAAGACCATCATCCATATGCATAATGGTAACACCTGTTTTAGTATCCCCATTTAAAATGGCATAATGAATCGGCGCAGCCCCTCTATACTTAGGTAAGATAGATGCATGAACGTTAATACATCCATATTGAGGTAAGCGAATAAGCCATGGCGGTAAAATTTTACCGTATGCAATAACCACTACTACATCTGGTTTTAATGCTTCTAATTCAGCTTGCACTTGCTCATCCCGTAAGGTAACAGGTTGGAAAACAGGTAAATTATGTTCCAGAGCTGCCACTTTTACAGGTGGCATTTGAACTTGTTTACCGCGACCTTTTTGTTTATCAGGCTGACAGTATACACCAACTATAGAGTGTCCAGCCTTAATTAATGCTTCTAAAGTAGGAACCGAAAAGTCTGGCGTCCCCATAAATACGACGCGCAATTGTTTTTGATTAGACAATTTCTTTCTCCTCTGGATGATCCGTAATCAATCGTAAGTTAGTTGCTTTTTCAATAAACAAATGCCCTTCTAAATGGTCAATTTCATGTTGAAAAATACGCGCCAAGAATCCTTCAGCTTTAATTGTTACCTTTTTATTATGAGGGTCAATTCCTTTAACGGTAACTTTATCGAATCTTTCAACATCACCAAAATAACCTGGTACACTCAAACAACCCTCTGGTCCCACTTGTGAACCTTCGGCATGAGTGATTTCAGGATTAATTAAAGCAATGAGACCACTACCAGCATGATCATCTACGACGATAATTCGTTTAGATACAGCTACTTGAGGTGCAGCAAGTCCAACGCCTTCGGTTTCATACATTGTTTCAGCCATATCATCGATAAGGGCTCTAAGTTTTTTATTAACATGTTCTACAGGTTCCGCAATTTGTTTTAAAACGGGATGGCCTGCTTTCACAACATCTAATACAGCCATTTATACTCCTATACTAAACTGGATCTACATCAATCAAAAGTCCTTCTTGTGTAAAGATCCATGAATTATATATATATTCTTTTAAATTAGATAAATCGGTACCGCGAATCATAATCGCTAAACGATACATGTCCCGTACCTTTTTAATACTCGCTTCATAAGGACCATTGATGAGAATATCGCTATTATCTTTATGAGCCTCTAAATCGCTTACAATGCGATTAGCAATGGTCTCCAAGGTGTCCATGTTCTGATGACGCACTACCATATGTATCATCTCTCTAAATGGAGGATATCCTAAGGCTTTACGATTTTGAATTTCTTCATTGTAAAAGCCTACATAATCATGAGCCTTACTCTTTATTATAGCATAATTTAAAGGATTATATGTTTGTATAACAACACTGCCCGTTTTATCACCTCTACCAGCCCTACCAGAAGTCTGGGTAAGCAGATCAAAAGTTCGTTCAGATGCAGTATATACAGGAATATTTAAAACGGAATCAGCCGTTAAAATACCAACAGCTGTTACATCTTTAAAGTCATGCCCTTTTGATACCATTTGAGTTCCCAATAAAATATCATATTTATGGGCCCCAAAATCATGTAAAATATCTTCTGCTAATTGCTTATTCTTTGTCACATCTTGATCAAGTCGAGCAATACGTGCAGATTTAAAGTGCTGTCGTAATTCTTCTTCAACCTTTTGTGTACCTGAGCCAAAGAACTTAATACGTTTGCTATGACATTTTGGGCATACTGTAGGAATTGGTTCATGATGTTCACAATAATGACAACGTAATTCCTCACCAGCCTGGTGATACACCATGGCCACATCACAATGTGGACACATAATGGTTTCCCCACAATCTCTACACACGCGTGATCAGAGACGAGGTATCAAAATGATCCAGATTTGAGAAAGAATAC
>NZ_CALJSP010000110.1:0-11549 GCF_937975875.1 Veillonella dispar
CAGTACCTGTCAAAGCAATACCGGCTGCATAGGTTTCATGAATATTAAAATCATGACGCGCCTTACGATTATCAGCAATAAGAGATGGACTAGATTGTTTTGCCATATATACCTCTATCGTTTACGTTTACTTTTAGATTTCTTAGATTGACTACGCTTAGTCGTTTTAGTAGACTTCTTACGACTTGATTTACCTTTACTAGATTTTTTACTGAAAGCATCGTATCTAGAATGACCAGATTTATTACTATCACGTCGTGAAGATTTTTTACTGGATTTGCCTGAAGATTTACGATCTTTACGACTACCAAAGCTATTGCGACTAGTTGCATAGTCAGAACCATTGCGCAATTGTTCTTGTATAGCCATTAGATTATTGACTTCACCTAGTACAAAGTCGATTTGTTTCTTTTCTACATCGGCTTTTACTAATGTAACAGTTACCTTTTCACCTAAATGATAGGTTTTACCTGTTCTCTTGCCTACAAGCACAAAATGTTCTTCATCGAAGAAATAGTAATCATCGTTCATCATGCTCATATGCACAAGACCATCGATACCGTTTTCTAATTCTATAAACATCCCAAAGGATGTAATACTAGAAATAGTTCCTTCAAAGACTTCCCCTACAAATGGAACCATATATTGTGTCTTTTTAAGATCTACTGTATCTCGTTCAGCCTCAGTAGCTACTTGCTCCTGTATAGAAGAATGTTCAACAGCTCCAGCTAAGAATGCTTCATCTACATCGCGTTTAGAATAGCCATTTTCCCAATGCATATCGGCTTTTAAAAGGCGGTGAACCATTAAGTCTGGATATCGTCTAATAGGAGATGTAAAATGCGTATAACATGTGGATGCCAAGCCAAAATGACCCACATTGTTGGTACTATATTTAGCTTGCTGCATGGAACGCAAGGTCATAATTTGAGCTACTTGCTCAATATCTTGACCCTTTACTACATCTAAGATTTTTTGGAAATCTCTTGGTGTTACACCATCAGCACTAAGGACGAGATTTTGCCCCAAGTAATTTAATACCTTTTGGAATAAATCTAACTTTTCTTCACTTGGGTTCTCGTGAATACGATATACCGATGTACGGTGTGTATGCTCTAAATGTGTAGCCACTGTTTCATTGGCAATGAGCATACATTCTTCGATAAGTCGTTCCGCCATGGTACGATCTCGTTTTACAATACGCAACGGTGTACCATCATGATCGAGTAATACTTTATATTCAGGGAAATCAAAATCTAAAGCACCTCTACGACGACGCATTCGATTCAAAATCTTAGAGATTTCTGCCAAATCATGCAGCATAGGCATAAAGTCGTGTAAGTCATGAGGAATAATATTTTCCTCTAAGGCCTTATAGACCTCTTTATAGCTACAACGACGTCCTACATGGATAATAGATGGACGTATACGATAATTTGCAACCTTACCATCTTTATCTATTTCCATCATACACGTCATAGCATAACGGTCTTCATGAGCATTTAAACTACAAATGCCGTTAGATAGGACCTCAGGTAACATCGGTACTACACGATCTACTAAATACACAGATGTACCGCGTTTATAGGCCTCATTATCAATGGCCTGTCCGGATACTACATAATGACTCACATCTGCAATATGTACACCTAACTCATAATTACCATTTGGTAATTTTCGGCCACTCACAGCATCATCTAAATCTTTTGCATCTTCTCCATCGATAGTGACCATTTGTAAGTCACGAAGATCCCAACGGGCAGGGTCTTCATGAATAAGGGTATCAATTTTCTTGCTCGCTTTGATAACATCATCGGGGAAATTAAATGGAATCTTATGATTAGCCATGATACAGTTAATATCAAGACCTACATCGCCCTTATAACCAAGAATTTCAGTAATAACACCTTCTGGCTTTTTATCGCCTTCAGGCCATTTAGTGATTTTCACTAATACCTTTGCGCCACTACGAGCATCTAATGTATTTTTTAAATCTACAAAGATATCAGTCCCAATTCGCTCATCATCAGGGATAACAAAGCCAAAGTGTTGTTGTCGGTCATAGGTACCTACTACAGTTTCATTAGCTCGTTCAATAACATCAACGATGACGCCTTCTCGTTTATGCTTTGTATAGTTAGACGGTACAACGCGAACTCGAACCTTATCATTGTGCATGGCAGTCCCTTTATTTTGTTCTGCTACATATATATCTTCATCTTCAGGCATAATGACAAAGCCAAAAGACTTACGATAGCCCTTATAAATACCTTCATATTCTTCATGTTGTTGCTCTGCATATTGATATACATCAGGTCGCGAAGATGTTAATACCCCTTCTCGAGCAAGCATTTTTGCAGAACGAATAAACATCTCAAGATCTTTACCTCCACGGATGTGGTTATCCATGGCAGCATCTTCAATATGATATGCATGTGGTTGTATAGATTTATAAAAGTCTAATACTTTCTTCTTCAAATTTTCACCTCCTCATTTGGTAAAAAGAAAAAGCCTGCAAAGCAGGCTTTCATCATTAGAATTGATTAATCATTGCCCCTAACACTAAGCTCAACACAGCAAAGATAATCCCCAATATAATCGTACATTTAGATAAGAAAGCGTCTAAACCGCGTTGCTTACCACCAAAAGAAGAGTCTGCCGCACCAGATACAGCACCGCCCATGCCTGCGTTTTTGCTATTCTGTGCAACAACTACTACGATTAATAAAATAGATACGATTACTTCTACAATCATTAAAAAATTTGTCACGACTGTCATCCTTCCTGTGTGGCTCTTGGAGAGTCCAAAACCCGATGTTCTAAATACTTCTCTAATTTACGTTTAACCCTTTGTAACGCATTGTCTATAGATTTGACACTGCGATCAGTGACCTCAGCCATTTCTTGGTAAGAACGTCCGTCTAGATATCCTTCCAAGACCTCCCACTCGAGTTCACTTAAAATATGACCAATATTGCGCTCAATATCATCCAATTCCTCTTGGCTGATAATAAGGTCCTCAGGATTGGTAACCTTTGCTGAAGATAGCATCTCGATCAATGTACGCTCTGATTCCTCTGTATAAACTGGTTTGTTTAAAGATACATAGGAATTTAAAGGTGCATGTTTTTGTCTAGTAGCCGACTTAATAGCCGTAATAATCTGTCTAGTTATACAAAGCTCCGCAAAAGCTCTAAAGGACGCCAATTTATCATGTTTAAAATCCCGCGTAGCCTTATAAAGACCAATCATCCCTTCTTGAATGATGTCTTCACGATCTGCACCTACTAAAAAGTAAGAACGCGCCTTTGCACGAACAAAGTTTTTATATTTATTAACAATATAATCGATTGCAAACTCATTTTGCTCTTCTTGAGCTATGACCACAACTTGCTCATCGGTCATTTCTTTGAAATTGTAATCGGGCTTGCGTGTATGAATTGTGTTCATATGCTCCTCCTTACAATTGAGCAGAAAAACCAATATATTCATTATACTGGAACTATATGTGATTTTCAACTATCAATGGCCACGCCGTAATTTCTCTAGCTTTTCAGCTACTTCTGGAGATAATAACCCTCCTACTTCATTACGTCGCAAGCTAAATTGATCTCGTCTATGTTCATGAGCATATTGTAATCGTTCCTCTTCCTTAGCTATACGAATCATATTTTGTAATTCTCGAGCTGGAATGCGTAAGCCTCCAGATCCAAGAATTTGATTTTGTTCAGCTCCATCAGAGGTCACAACATATACATTGGTGTATTTACCTTTTCGCAAAAACACCTCTCGCTCAATAAAGGAATCCGCCGTTTCCCCGTCCTCAGTATACACTTCGAGGAAGCCGCTCGTAATAGCCTCTACAGAACCACCAGATTTTGTATATTTACCATCAAACACAAGGATAACTTCATAACCCTTGAATTTTCCGTAATTCAACAATCTATCTCGAAGCTCCATACGGGCATGTTCTAATGATTCATGAGCGAGTTTCTTTAGATGAGTCCAGGCGAATATCACATTATATCCGTCTACAATTAAAATATCTTTTAGCATAATTATTTCGCTTGGCGCTGACGCACAGCTTCATACATAAGAACAGCAGCAGCCACAGATGCATTCAAAGAATTTAAATTTCCATACATAGGAATGGTAACGAGGAAATCACATGCGTCTTTCACAACGCGACTAATGCCTTTCCCCTCATTACCAATGACGATAACAGTAGGGATTGTCATATCTGCCTCGTATAAAGTGCGATCCCCTTCCATATGAGCGCCCATAACCCAAAAGCCTTGTTTTTGAAGTTGTTTGATGGTTTGAGCTACATTTCCAACCTGCACTAGAGGAATTTGTTCAATAGCACCGGCTGATGTTTTAGCAACTGTCGCATTAATAGGTGCATTATGTCGCTTAGGAATGAGAACAGCCGTAGCCCCCACACATTCAGCAGTACGAATGATAGCCCCCATGTTATGAGGATCCTCAACGCCATCTGTCAAAATAAGCAAAGGTACTTCATGATTCGTCTCTTGTAGCACTTCACCTAATTCTTTAAATTGAACGGCAGAAACAAGAGCTATAACACCTTGATGTGGTACCTCTAAATCATATTTATTCATTTGTTTGATAGGCGTTGGACGTACTTCAATACCTTGAGATTTAGCAAGACCAACAATATCAGCTAGACCAGTTTTAACCTTATCTTCACTGACCATAATGCGTTGAATAGAGCGGCCGCTTCTAAGGGCCTCTTTAACTGCATTGCGACCTACAATATAATTATCCATACTACATACCTCGTAGAGTTATTGAAAAGGCTTGCTTCATAACATCTTGTAATCGCTCATCTTGACGCGTTTCATAAAGAAATCCCAGTACTGCTTCAAAGGCGGTACTACTACGATATTCTTGAACTGAACTGCTTTTCGGTACATTTACATTACTATTTCTAGCACGTCGTGCAATAGCTTGTTCTTGTTCTGTAAAAGTATCCTCTATTTCTAGCAATGCCTTCGCTTGTGACTTAGCACAAATAAACTCAGTAACAATTGTGTGCAATACTTGCACCTTCGTTATATTCATTTGTACCACTCGTTCACGCACATACATGGAGTATACGGCATCACCAATATAGGCAAGCATAACTGCATCTGTACTAAGGCATTCCTCTATAGTTCTTTTACGCAAACGAAGCGGCTCTTGTTCAAGAGCCGTCAACTTTTTTATCGCTTCATTCTTTAAGAATTGAAATTGTTTAAATTTCACGTTTTTTCCACCGTGCACCTTGAGGAGAATCCTCAATAGTAATACCGATTTCAGCCAAACGATCGCGAATACAATCAGCTAGTGACCATTGTTTTTGATCACGACACGCTTGACGTACAGACAAGATAACCTGCATTAAATCTTCATATTCATCAGCATTGGCACCTGTGTTGCCTTCCCATGCTTTTTCAAGAATACCAATAACCTCTGTCATGAACTTGAAGATACGTTTAACCTCAGCAATTGCTTCTTGGCAAACAACGCCTTCACGGCCTGTCACAGCTTGGTAATAGATGTTGATTTCTTTAGCAAGACCAAACATGCTAGATGTAGCTAAAGCAGTATTGAAATCATCACTCATTGCTGCTTCGAATTCTTCTTCATACTCTTTAGCTTTTTCTAATAAATGTTGAGCCTCATCACAAGGACCTGGTTCACATTTTTCAAGGTACAATAGATTTTCAATAGCAGTGCTTAAACGTTCTAAGGATTTATTTGCTTCTTCTAAACGTTCATCAGAGAAATCTAATGGACTGCGATAATGTGTGCTCAACAAGAAGTAGCGCAATGCGTCTGGACTATATTGTTCTAAAATATCTTTTACCAAGAAGAAGTTATTCAAGGATTTAGACATTTTTTCAGAATTGATAGTGATGAAACCATTGTGTAACCAATAGCGTACAGATGGATGTTGACCAGAGCAGCCTTCAGATTGAGCAATTTCATTTTCATGATGTGGGAAGATCAAATCACTACCACCACCATGGAAGTCAAATTCTGTACCTAAGTACTTTTGGCTCATGGCAGAACATTCAATATGCCAACCTGGACGGCCATTACCCCAAGGACTTTCCCAATATGGTTCGCCTGGTTTTGCAGATTTCCATAATGCAAAGTCCATAGGATTTTTCTTACGACCATCAACTTCGATACGAGCACCAGCTTCCATATCATCTAAGGTACGGCCAGATAACTCGCCATAATGTTCAAATTTATCAACGCTATAATATACATCACCATCGAGTTCATAGGCATAGCCTTTTTCAATCAATGTAGAGATCATAGCAATAATATCTTCGATATGTGTAGAAACACGTGGATAAATATCAGCACGTTGTACACCAAGGGCATCCATTACTTCAAAATAGCTGTCGATATAACGATTTGCAATAGTATCCCAAGATACGCCTTCACCATTGGATGTATTGATGATTTTGTCATCCACATCAGTAAAGTTTTGAACATATGTTACTTTATAGCCTACATGTTTCATATAGCGACGAATTACGTCCCAAGTTACAAATGGACGTGCATTGCCAATGTGAGGATGGTTATATGGTGTAACACCACATACGTACATCTTTGCTTCACCTGGTGTTACAGGGTTGAACACCTCTTTTTGGCGCGTCATAGTATTATAAACTGTAATTTCTCTCATCGTTACCGATGCCTCCATCTTCATAAAATAAAAAAGACCCCTCATCTCATACAGAGACGATGGTCCGCGGTTCCACTCTGTTAGGTACCAATGTAGTACCCACTCATCGCATAACGGCACGTCACCGGACAAACCTACCTATAATCGGAATGTCAGCTCGTGAATGCATTTCGTCCACCTATCCTTGAACCCTCCCACCATCGGTTCTCGCTAAAAAGTTAGTTGTAGAGTACTTCTTTCAGTCTTAGCTTTTAGTATTAAATCTATATTCAGATATAGAGATATTGTATCAATTATCCTATAAAATGTCAATGAAAACAAGAAAACCCTCATCTTTCAATATATCCAAATAATGTATTAAACATGCAGATTTCGGATATAAATTTGAAAGATGAGGATGAGGAATTAACGATTAAGCATTTTCCAATTTTTCTTGATCATCATGTTTGCGGCAAATACCTGCAAAGATAGATCCTGTAAAGTTATGAATAATAGAGAATACTGCACCTGCTACTGCCGCTTGAGGAGTAAAATGTTTAAGTGCTAAGGATACGGATAATGCAGAATTTTGCATTGCCACTTCGATTTGCATTGCACGACGAGAAGAAACATCGATGCTTAACGCTTTACATACAAAGTACGTTACTACATAACCACTCACATTTTGTACTAAGCACGCTACGAAAATGATGAAACCAGTTTCAGCAATTTGTTTTTGGTTCACCGCAGTAACAGCAGCCAAGATTAACAATACTGCAATAGCCGCAATTGTTGGGCATACATCTTTAACTGGTTCAATCTTAGAACCGATGAAATAATTCAATACGATACCTAAGATAATTGGTACCAATACGATTTTTACGATAGAAATAAACATCGGCATAAATTGAATTTCAATGGAAGATGTAGCACCTGCATAGAGTACAACGAATAAAGGTGTCAAAATTGGAGCCAATAATGTAGAAACAGTCGTTGCAGATACGGATAACGGAACGTTACCATTTGCAAGGAATGTCATAACATTAGAAGCAGTACCACCAGGACATGCACCTAACAAGATGAATCCGATACCAATTTCTGGTGGGAAATTGAAGATTAAGGCTACCAAGAAACCTGCTAATGGCATCCATAAAAATTGGATAACAGATACGAGGATAACTTTCATCGGTTGCTTAAATACATCAAGGAACACTTGAGCTGTTAATGTTAACCCCATGGCAAACATTACAAATTGTAGCATGTACGCAATGTACGGCGTCATCCAAGAAAATACAGTTGGTAATAAATACGCTAACACTGCCATCAATAGCACTATCCATGAAAGATAACTATTGAATAAGTGGTTAAGAGAACGAATAATACTCATAAAAGCACTCACTTTCATAATAAATAAAAATAAAAGACGCCGATTATTATAGCATTTCTATTGAATAATCTCAATATACATAAAAAAGCTCTCATAACCATAGCTATGAGAGCTTTTAAATTAACTGATATTACTATTTTGTTAAAGCACTTACATTATCTAAACGATGTAAGCATTTTTCTTTGCCAAGCAATGTAACAATATTATTTAAATCCGGACCATGCATTTGACCTGTTAAGGCAACACGGATTGGCATAAATACGAATTTACCCTTCAAAGCAGTTTCTTTCATAACTGCTTTAATTGTTGCTTTTACAACATCAGGCGTAATTTCATCAAGTTCAGCCAATGCATTGCGGAATGCGCCGAGAACTGTTGGAGCTGTTTCTTCATTCAATACAGCACGCAATTCCTCTTCGTGACCTTCTTCAAGGAATACAGTTTCACCCATGAACATGCCTACATGATCTTTAATTTGGCCACCATAGCTAATATGATCACGGAATGTAGAGCACAACAATGTCAACCAATCAATATCCGCTTGATTTAAGCTATCTGGAGCTAAACCAACCTCTTTCAAATGAGGTAAGCAAAGATGGAATAACTCTTCATCGCTCAAGTTTTTCATGTAGTGGAAGTTGATATGGTTCAATTTATCAATATCGAATACAGCAGGATTTTTAGCTACGCGATCCATGGAGAAGGCTTGAATCAATTCATCTTGTGTGAAGAATTCTTCTTCCCCTTCTGGAGCCCAACCAAGAAGCGCCAAGAAGTTTACAAGTGCTTCTGGCAAATAGCCCAATTGTTTGTATTGTTCAACAGATGTAGCACCATGGCGTTTGGACATTTTTTTGTAATCTTTGCCAAGAATCAAGGAAATGTGACCGAACTTAGGTACTTCCCAGCCTAGTGCTTCATAAATAGCCATTTGACGTGGTGTATTAGATAAATGTTCCTCTGCACGAATAACGTGAGTAATGCCCATCATATGATCGTCCATTACTACCGCAAAGTTATATACAGGAATACCATCGGATTTAACGATAACGAAATCACCTACACCGTTGGATTCAAAGGATACATGACCACGTACCATATCGTCGAATGCATATGTTTTATTCAAAGGAACGCGTAAGCGGATTGTTGGTTTACGACCTTCTGCAATATATTTAGCCTTAGTTTCTTCGTCCAAGTGTTGGCAATGACCGTTATATTTAGGTGTTTCGCCACGATCCATTTGTTCTTGACGAACAACATCTAATTCTTCTGGTGTGCAGTAGCACTCATAAGCTTTGCCTTCGTCTAATAAGCGTTGTGTTACTTCTTTATATAAATCGAGACGTTCTGTTTGACGGTAAGGGCCATTGTCGCCACCTACATCAATACCTTCATCCCAGTTCATGCCAAGCCATTGTAAGGAAGCTTTGATATTTTCTTCACTTTCACGTGTGGAACGAGCCAAATCTGTATCTTCAATACGCAATACAAATGTGCCTTTTTCCTTACGTGCTAATAGCCAGTTAAACAAAGCAGAACGAGCACCACCAATATGGAATGGACCCGTAGGGCTTGGAGCAAAACGAACTTTCATGGAACTCATGATTATACCTCTCCTTCATATACAGAAACGACAGCTTGTGCAGCAATGCCTTCACGGCGCCCGATAGCACCAAGCATTTCATTTGTTGTCGCTTTAATACTAATACGTTCTAATGGTATTTCTAAAACAGATTGTAAGTTAGCCTTCATCGTGTCGATGTGTGGTTTTAACTTAGGTGTCTCCGAAATAACCATAATATCTATATTATAGGCTTGTAACCCACGTTCTTTCAATAAGGAATTAACCTTTTCTAGTAAAAGCATGCTAGAAATCCCTTTATACTGGTCATCTTCAGGCGGGAAATAATATCCAATATCTCGTAGACCTGCAGCACCTAACATAGCATCCATCAATGCGTGAATGAGAACATCCGCATCGGAATGACCATCAGGGCCGAGTTCAGATTCGATATGAACACCGCCAAGAATACATGGGCGACCTGCTTTTAATTGATGAATATCATAACCAAATCCAACGCGCATACGTGTATCCTCAATTCCTAAATATCGCTTAGCTACTGCAATATCATTTGGTGTTGTCACTTTAATATTACAATAATCCCCTTCAACTATATGCACAGACTTACCTACATACTCAACTAGTGATACATCATCAGTACCAAGATATTTTGTTTCATATGCTGCTTGATGAGCCTCTACAAATAATTCTTTTTGAAAGCCTTGTGGCGTTTGAATTTGGTATAGCTCACTGCGCTGTAATGTTTCTAGAACATTATGGTCCGTATCAACTCGTTTAATGGTATCCGTAGCCGGAACACCTACAGTAGCCGCACCGTAAGTATTAGCCGCGTCAGCAACATTATTAAATAGTTCTGTAGAAGCTAATGGTCGCGCTCCATCATGAACAAGGACAATATTGATATCCTCTGATACAGCCTGTAAGCCACATGCTACAGAGTCTTGACGCTCTTTTCCACCCAGAACTATCTGAACGGGAACAGTCAAATCCAACCCTTGTAAATGTTTTGTCATATATTCTTGTTCGCCTTCGGCTACAACAAGAATAATCTCTTTCAAGCCATCAACATTTGCTACATTTTGCAATGTACGCTGAATAATAGAGAATCGACCTAAAAGGATAAATATCTTATTTTCTTTGTACCCCATGCGACGCCCTGCACCTGCGGCGAGAACAATACAACTAATTACCTTGTCCATTTTGTCCTCCATCTACACGAGCAAAGATCATGCGACCAGCACTAGTTTGTAATATGGATGTAACCATTACCTCTACAGTTTGACCCACATAAGGTTTACCATCTTCAACAACAATCATGGTACCATCATCGAGATAAGCAACACCTTGGTGTACTTCCTTACCTTCTTTCATAATTTGCACGCGAATCCATTCACCTGCAATGAGGGCTGGTTTAAGTACATTAGCAAGCTCATTAAGATTAAGTACTTCAATACCTTGTACACGAGCTACCTTATTTAAGTTGAAATCATTAGTCATCAACTTCCATTGCTTATCTAAAGCGAGGCGCATCAATTTAGAGTCAACTTCTGTAAGATCATCATAATCATCTTCTACCACTTCAATGGCTACCTTTTTAGCATCTTGCATCTCTTTCAAAATATCGAGGCCACGACGACCGCGATTTCGTTTTGTAGCATCAGCAGAGTCAGAAATAATTTGTAACTCATTCAATACAAAAAGGGGAACCATTAGAGGGCCTTCAATAAATCCTGTATTACATAGTTCCTTAATACGTCCATCAATAATAACAGATGTATCTAGTAGTTTTGGTGTGCTCGTAGTTTTATCAGATTTATGAGTAGAGAACATTTTAAAACGACTAGTCTTTTTATTACCATCTCCGCCCCATTGTTGTACATAATTATTGTACATTT
>NZ_CALJSP010000111.1:0-15201 GCF_937975875.1 Veillonella dispar
CCATCGCTCCTATTACCAATTTCAGTTGGAATAGCGGTAATGACCGTGTAAACTGTGTTCCTGATGAGCGAAGAAAAGAAACTTAAAATCGAGAAGGTGGACATCGCCGAAGGCGGTCGCTATGGTAAGTTCGTATGTGAACCATTAGACCGTGGTTATGGTATCACTCTCGGTAATAGCTTACGCAGAATTTTGCTTTCATCCTTGGATGGGGCAGCTATCACCTCTATCAAAATTGATGGAGTTCTTCATGAATTCTCTACTATTCCTGGTATTCGCGAAGACGTTACGGATATCATCCTTAACTTAAAGCAATTGTGCATCAAAGTTGAAGAAGATGTACAACTACCATTGGAAGTTCACTTTGACTTCCAAAAGGATGGTGTATTGACAGCTGCTGACTTAGCTGAGCAATTCCCACCAGAAGTGGAAGTATTGAATCCTGAACTAGTGATTGCGACTATGGATGAGACAGCTCATTTCGTAATGGACGTAGTGATTGAACGTGGCAAAGGTTACGTTCCTTCTACGAAGAATAAAAAAGACACAGATGTAATCGGTTGTATTCCAATCGATTCCATCTTCTCTCCAATTCTTCGTGCCAAATACGAAGTGAGTGATGTTCGTGTAGGCAATGAAATGGACTTTGACAAACTTACATTAGAAGTTTGGACTGATGGTTCCATTACTGCTGCTGATGCAGTGGCAAAATCTGCTGCCATTATGATTGGTTATTTAGGGAACTTCACTAAATTAGCGCACTCTGCAGATGTTGTAGATGTAAACACAGGTGAAGGCGGTATCGTTGTTGATCCAGTAGGTTCCGATAATGAAGAACCAGCTGTAGATGACGGCCCAGCAAAGATTTCCATCGATGAGTTGGAACTCTCTGTTCGTGCGTATAACTGCTTGAAACGTGCTGGCATTAATACAATTGCAGATTTGCTAGACAAAACCATTGATGACTTAGGAAAAGTTCGCAATTTAGGCAAAAAATCCATCGATGAAATTGAGGAAAAACTCAACAATCATCCAGGTGGTTTTCAACTTAAACAAAAAGGCGAATAAGGAGGAAGACGAATGTACAGAAAATTAGGCCGCGACAGCTCCGCTCGTAAAGCGTTGTTCCGTAGCATGTTAACATCTTTCTTCCAATATGAGCGTATTGAAACTACAGAAGCTAAAGCGAAAGAACTTCGCTCTTTAGCTGATCAAATGGTAACTTTGGCTAAACGTGGTGATCTTCATGCACGTCGCCAAGTTCTTGCATACCTCATGGATGAAAGCGTAGTAAAAAAATTGTTTGATACAATTGCTCCAAAATATGCAGACCGTCAAGGTGGTTACACTCGTGTAATCAAAACTGGTCTTCGCAAAGGTGACGCTGCACCTTTGGCTATTATCGAGTTAGTTTAATCAAACTCATACGGTGTTGTAACTTATGTTGCAGCACCGTTTTTTTATTGTCAATTTTATGGTACAATCGATTAGTATAATATCGTAATATGTTAGCAGTTATCGTAAATATTAAATGTTTATTGTTAACCTTTTGCAGAATACCTTAGATACTATTTCATTCTAAGTGTATGAACAGGATATATTATATTGATGCTAGTAGGCTCAATATAGGAATGATTGATTTGTAAATGGTTCTACGTTTATAGAAACGAAATTGACTAGAAAGATATGAGGTTATCCATGAATGAAAAAGACATTATGATTGAGGTCAATCATATGAGTCATATCTATACCGATGAAAATGGCAATGATGTACATGCCTTAAATGATGTAAATTTATCTATTAAGCGCGGTGAGTTTGTTTGTATCATCGGTACGAATGGTAGTGGTAAAAGTACACTAGCTAAGCATTTCAACGTGTTATTACAACCTAGTGAAGGTTATATCAATGTATGTGGCTATGATACGCGTGATGAAGCTCATATTTGGGATATACGCCAACATGTAGGCATGGTATTCCAAAATCCTGATAACCAAATTGTGGCGGCTGTCGTAGAAGAGGATGTTGCCTTTGGCCCTGAAAACTTAGGTATTCCTAGTGCAGAAATTAGAAAACGTGTCGATGCAGCGTTAGAGGCTGTAAATATGACTGAATATAGAGAACATGGTCCTCATTTGTTGTCTGGTGGTCAAAAGCAACGCATTGCCATTGCCGGCGTACTTGCTATGAAACCAGATTGTATCGTCCTTGATGAGCCAACAGCTATGCTCGACCCTAAAGGTCGCCGTGAAGTACTTGAAACAGTTCATAAACTCAATAAAGAGGAAGGTATTACTATCGTATACATTACACACTTTATGGAGGAAGCTGTTACGGCTGACCGTGTGGTGGTAATGAAAAATGGCGTGAAGTTGCATGATGGCACCCCTCGTGAGATTTTTAGCCATGTAGATACCTTAAAAGGGCTTGGCCTCGATGTACCAGTAGCGTCCGAAATTGCTTTCAAATTGAATGAAAAAGGTTATGAAGTAGGTAAGAGTATCATCAACAATGAAGAATTAGCAGAAGGACTAAAACATTCTAAATTGGCGGATCAATTACTAAGTGAACATAACGTAAGTGCTCACAAGATGAGTTCTCCTAACAATGAAAATTCAAATGTAGTAAGAGGGGAGGGCACACACTAATGGCGATTGTATTAGATAATATTACCTATACCTATGGTGTAGGCACTCCATTTGAAAAAACGGCCCTTCATGGTGTATCTCTTACTGTTGAAAACGGTGAGTTTTTGGGCATCATTGGTCATACCGGGTCTGGTAAATCTACCTTTGTACAACATTTGAATGGTTTATTACATCCTACTACCGGAACCGTTACTGTTAATGGTGTAGATATTAGCGCTTCTACAGAGGAAGCTAAGAAGATGCGCCATAAGGTAGGCATGGTCTTCCAATATCCAGAACATCAACTATTTGAAGAAACCATTGCTGAAGATATTGCCTTTGGTCCTAAGAACTTAGGTCTTAGTGCAGCTGAAGTGGATGAACGCGTGCGAGATGCCATGAAATTTGTAGGCCTCGACTACGACACTTATGCAGAGCGTTCTCCATTCCACCTATCTGGTGGTCAAATGCGTCGCGTTGCTATTGCCGGTGTAGTGGCTATGAATCCGGACTTCCTAGTTCTTGATGAGCCATCTGCAGGCCTTGATCCATTTGGTCGTGAAGAAATCTTTGAAGAAATTATTCGTCTTCATAAAGAAAAGGGTATTACAGTAATCCTTGTATCTCATAATATGGAAGATATTTCGCGCATGGCATCTCGCCTTGTAGTCCTAGATAAAGGTCGCATCGTTCTCGATGGAGAGCCGATGGATATCTTTAATAATCATCGCGATGAATTACAGGCGGTTGGTGTAGACGTACCACCAGTGTCTGTCACTATGGAGTATTTGCGTGAACAGGGACTAGATGTGTCTAATCGTGTATTATCTGTAGATGATGCAGTACAAGCCATTCTAGAAGGAGGTAGCCATGTTAAATAACATTACTATAGGGCAATACTTCCCAGGAAACTCCTTCTTGCATCGCATGGATCCTCGTGCAAAGATTATTGCTACTACAATATTTGTGGTAGCCATCTTCCTAGCGAACTCTCCTCTTGCGTATGGCTTGGTAGGGGCATTTACAATCTTTGCTATGCTTTTATCACGATTGCCATTACGCTTGATGTGGTCTGCTATTAAACCACTTTGGATTATCATCGTATTTACCATGGGCATTCATATCTTTACAACACCAGGTAATACAATCTTCCAATGGTGGATCATCAATATTACAGATCAAGGCTTGGCTATGGGTCTACAAATGGCAGCGCGATTAATCTTTTTAATCTTGTTCTCGTCCTTATTGACCTATACGACATCACCAATTCGTTTGACCGATGGTATTGAACATTTGCTTAATCCATTCCGTTGTATTGGTGTGCCAGCTCACGAATTAGCAATGATGATGACTATTGCATTGCGCTTTATTCCAACTTTACTAGATGAGACAGATCGTATTATGAAAGCTCAATCTGCTCGTGGTGCAGATTTTGTAACAGGCTCCATCATTCAACGTGCTAAAAACATGGTGCCTCTCTTAGTACCATTATTTATTAGTGCTTTCAGACGCGCTGATGAATTAGCGATTGCTATGGAGGCTCGCTGTTATAGAGGCGGTGTGAATCGTACGCGTATGAAAGAACTACAAGTTACCTATGTAGATTATATCGGTGTAGGAGCTGTCATTCTAGTTACCATTGTACTCATCGTTTTATGGTGGCTTGATCTATGAGAAATATACGTATCATAGTCGCTTATGATGGCACTGACTTAGCAGGCTATCAAAAGCAACCTGACGATAAGGGCTTAACCGTACAAGGCTGTTTAGAATACGGATTGTCAAAGATTTGTAATGAACCAATTCAAATCTACGGTGCTTCTAGAACCGATGCAGGGGTACATGCGAAGTTTCAAGTATGTACGTTCCAAACATCTGGATCTATACCGGCAGAAAATATTCCTCGCGCTATGATTGCACATATCCCAAAGGATATAGTTGTTCTTGAGGCGGTGGAAATTCCCCTCGATTGGAAGCCGCGATGGAATATATATGGTAAAGAGTATGTATATACCATCCATAATCAACTCATTGCCAATCCACTGACAAAGCGATACCAGTGGCACGTTAAGAAGCCTCTTAATATTGAGCTTATGCAAGCGGCCGGTAATGAACTATTAGGCACGCATGACTTTACAACCTTAAAGGGTACGAATTCAACACCTGCAGATCCAGTAAAAACAATCATGGGAATTCATGTAGAGGCAGATGGTCCTCATGTTACCATTTCTGTTATAGGTGATGGCTTCTTATATCACATGGTTCGCAATATTGCAGGATTGCTCGTCGATGTAGGACTGGGAAGACGCAAGGTGGAGGATATTAAGGGCTATTTAGCAGCTAAAGATCGCCGTGTAATAGGTAAAACGGCACCAGCTCAAGGATTGTGTCTAGAGGAAATCTTTTTTACCGAAGAACGGCAGCAAGAGGTATTACAGAATAAATATTCTATATAATTTTGTATAGACTACATTCTCCTATAATTTATTTAAAACGATAACTATTAATACTAAAAGGATACTACATAGCATGTAGTATCCTTTTTTCTTATAATTTTTAGTTATAATGCCTTAATTTATACCTATTATTATGTGAAATGATACATTGTAAACCCAAAATATACATGATACAATGACGATATAGACAGGTTCGTACTATAAAACATTAACATAGTAAGGTAGACTCTTGTCAGCAGTGTAATTTTTATCCTAAGGAGGGTGAATCTCTTGCAAAAACGTAAAGATTTTATCTGGAAAATGGGCGGCCAACAAGGTGAAGGTATTGAGAGTTGTGGCGAAATCATGGCGACAATCCTCGCTAAAGAAGGTTATTCCTTGTATAGCCAACGTTTATTTGCATCTCGTATCAAAGGTGGTCATACTACATTCGCATTGCGCGTTGCATTAGAACAAGTTATGTCCATTGGTGAAGGCGTAGACTTCTTGCTTTCTCTTGATCAAGAAACAGTTGATATGCATGGTTCCGAAGTTCGCGATGGCGGTTACATCATTTGTGACAGCAAAGTAAATCCTGACTTCTCTAAATTTGAAGGTACAAAGGTTAATTGCTTGTCCTTGCCAATCTCTGAAACGGCAATGAAACAAGGTTCCATGTTGATGCGTAACATCGTAGCACTTGGTATGTCTGTTGCACTTCTTGGTTTCGATACTAAGATGTTCAAAGATGCGATTGCTGCTAAATTTGCGAAAAAATCCCAAGAAATCGTGGATAAAAACTTAGCTGCTTTTGACGATGGTCATAGCCTCGTAATGGAAAAATTAGGCGATGTTGAAATCGATACATTGCCAGCTCCTGGTAAGAAAGATCAAATGTTCTTATTAGGTAATGAAGCATGTGCGTTAGGTGCTATCGCAGCGGGTTCCCGTTTCATGGCATCTTATCCTATTACTCCAGCATCTGAAGTAATGGAATATATGATTAAAAACATGGATAAATTGGGTTCTACAATCGTTCAAACAGAGGACGAAATCGCAGCATGTATGACAGCTATGGGCGGCGTATACGCAGGTGTTCGTGGCTTCACATGTACTTCTGGCCCTGGTCTTTCCTTGATGGCTGAATCCTTATCCATGGCTTCCATGGCTGAATTGCCAATGGTTGTTATCGATGTTCAACGTTCTGGCCCATCCACAGGTATGGCTACAAAGGTTGAACAATCCGATATTGATGCGGCTTGCTACAATGCACATGGCGATTACGCTGGTATCGTAATTTCTCCAACATCTATCGAAGAATGCTTCTATGAAATTCAAAAAGCATTCAACTTGGCAGAAATGTACCAATGCCCAGTTATCTTCATGCCTGACTTACAACAAGGTTTGAATAAACAATCTGTTCCTTCCTTCGACTTGAACCGTGTGCCTATTAACCGCGGTAAAATGATGAAAGAAGCTGACCTTCCTGAATTGGAACAACCTCATTACTTCAAACGCTTTGAATTGACTGAAGATGGTATTTCTCCACGCACAATTCCTGGCATGAAAAATGGTCTATTCCTTTCTACAGGTCTAGAACATAATGAAGAAGGTAAACCAGCAGAAGCGCCTACAATGCACGTAGCGCAAACTGATAAACGTTTCCGCAAATTGGAAACTGTAGCTGATAACTATGAACCATTCTTGAATAATGCTAAATACGACGAAGCAGATGTACTCGTTGTAGGTATGGCTTCCAGCCGTGGCGCTATCGAAGAAGCAGTTGCTGAATTCGATCAAGAAGGCGTTAAAGTTAACCACTTACAATTGCGCTTGATTAAACCATTCCCAGCAAAACAATTACAACCATTCATGGATGCTGCGAAAAAAGTGGTTATTGTTGAACACAATGCAACAGGCCAATTGACTAACTTATTTAAAATCAATATGCATAAGAAATCTAAAATTTCCAGCTGCTTGAAATACGATGGTAATCCATTCACAAAAAGTTATGTGAAAAATGCTATTAAGGAGGTCCTATAATATGACAACAGCTAAAGATTACAGAAACGATATTCGTCCAAACTGGTGTCCTGGCTGTGGCCATTATGGGGTTCAAGCAGCAATTACTGATGCTGTAGCAGCAAGAAATATTCCACCAGAAAAATTAGCAGTAATTTCCGGTATCGGTTGCTCTAGCCGTATCGGTGGTTATTTCTACGCATATGGTGCACATACAACTCATGGTCGTGCGCTTCCTTACGCACAAGGCGTTAAACTTGCTAACCAAGATTTAGAAGTTATCGCTTGCTCCGGTGATGGTGATGCATTCGCTATTGGTATGGGTCACACTATCCATGCTTTCAAACGTAATGTAAACATGACATACATCGTTATGGATAACCATGTATATGGTTTGACTAAAGGTCAAGCATCCCCTCGTTCCGACATCGGTTTTGTTACAAAAACAACTCCTCGTGGGGCATTCGAATCTCCATTGTCCGTTTGTGAAACTGCAATTGCTGCAGGTGCTACATTCGTAGCCCAAGGTTACATGATTAACCGTGCAGAACTTGTTGATTTGATTCAACAAGCAATGGATCATGAAGGTTTCTCCTTCATTAACGTATTCAGCCCATGTGTTACTTACAATAAACATAACAGCTATGACTGGTTCAAAGAACACCTAGTTGCATTGCCAGAAGGTTATGACCCAACAGATCGTGCAACAGCACTTAAAACTTTGGGTGAAACAGATGGTTTGGTTACAGGTCTTATCTACCAAGATAATTCTAAACCTTCCTTCGAAAAAGCTATGGCTGCAGCAAATGGTGGTCCACATCCTCGCCCATTAACTGAAGATGTTGTAAAACCAGATCAAGCGCTATTCGATAGCCTTTGCAATCAATTTAAATAATCTTATTTAAAGCGAGTCATTTATGATCTGAACCCCTCTTTACTGGATGTCTAGTAAAGAGGGGTTTTTACATTATAAATCGTATGATTACTTTAGCGTGTCATGAATAGTATGGTTATTTTATAGTGATATAAGTAATATGGTTACTTTATTGTGTTATGAATAGTATTCTTACTTTACGGAGTTTTTCTTAATTGATATACTAATTTATAATTTAGGATATTTATAATTAAGTAAAAAATTGAAAGCTTATAAGTATAAGAGGCTGTTATTTCAGAATATGAGGCATAATGGAAACGTATAGATGTATTACTTACTATGCGATTCATTAAGGAGAGGGAATGAGTAACGTGTCGAATGAATATAATGAAGCATTGCTAGAGCCGCTTAAGTATTACCGGGAAGAGTTAAAGGATGCCTTCCAGCAAGTTACCGAGGAATACTTTCAAGATTTAGTCGATCAATCCAAGGTAGATATAGATACTAATAAAGTATTGATAGATAAATACACCTCTGTATCAGAGAATCGAGATCAATCGAATACATCATATAAACGATTTGGCATTATTAAAAAGATTGATATTGTTATCGGTATAGGGGCCATTATTTATGGTGTCTATCAGTTTTCACAAAATCATGTAGATATTGTATCTATTATTATTTGTATTGCGGTTCTAGTTCTATGTGTAGGTTTATATCTATATTGGATTAAGCCCAATAGTAAGAGCCTTGAGGAAAAGCTTAAAGACCTAGATGCGACCTTAGCTAAAATGCGCCAAGAAGGTTATGAGATGATGGCGCCTTTGAATAATCTCTTTCATAGTGAAATGACTATGGAACTCATAAAAAAGGCGATTCCTTTTATTCATATGGATTCTAACTTTAATATTGAACGATATGAACAGCTCGTTAAAGATTATGGATTCTTGGAAAAAGGTGATGTAAATCATTCCACATTAGATATTGCATCTGGTGATATCTTAGGAAATCCCTTTGTGTTTCTTAAGCGCATAATCCACTGGATGGACGACTATACCTATGAGGGAACATTAGATGTTACCTATACAGAGGAGTATGTAGATTCTAACGGGAACTTGAAGACTAGAGATGTGAACGAAACACTACGTGCAGTCATAAGACAACCTGGTCCGTATTATGCAAATAGAGTATCTTTAGTGTATGGCAATCATGCGGCACCTAACTTAACATTTCATAGAAAACCACCGGAAAAAGGATTCTTTAATTTTGGCGGTGCCAAGAGTCGCTTAGCAAAAGGCATTGCTAGTCTTAGAAAGAAAGCTGAAGATTCATTGGAGGACGGAGGTAATTTCCAAGCTCTAGCCAATGAAGAGTTTGATGCTCAATTTAATGCATTAGATCGAAATAATGAAGTTGAGTTTCGGGTATTGTTTACGCCCTTAGCACAAAGCAACTACAAGGATATTTTTGAAAACTCACCGTATGGTGATGATTTTATATTTAACAAAGAATGTAAAATTAATGAGATTAAAGCTGATAACTCTCAAAACTGGGATTTTGATACATCACCATCTCAATATTATGATTTTTCATTTGAAAAGATTAAAGAGAAGTTCATTAATTACAACTGTAGTTACTTTGATTACATGTATTTCTCATTCCTCCCAATTTTAGCAATTCCTGTGTATCAACAGATGGCATCTAATGATTATATTTATGGTAAATCTTATGCTTTCAAATATAATGATTACATTACGGAAATGCTAGCGAATAAAATGGGACTCAATTTATTTATTCCCCCTAATGCGTCGGAGCGTAATAATGTAAAAACAATCCTTAAGACTAGCCACCATAAAAATGAAGGTGACTCAGAAGTGATTAAGGTTGATGCCTATTCGTAT
The DNA here is from genome assembly GCF_937975875.1 of Veillonella dispar. GTDB lineage: Bacteria > Bacillota > Negativicutes > Veillonellales > Veillonellaceae > Veillonella > Veillonella dispar_B. The sequence goes on from NZ_CALJSP010000111.1 coordinate 9,858, forward strand.
AGAACGATTGAACACATAGATGAAGTGCCTGTGCGAGCGGGTAATGGTAGAACCTATTATGTACCAGTTCGCTGGGATGAGTATGTTCCTGTGACAAAACAAGAATTTATAGAGGTTACGGATATACCATCTGCAGGAGCTGATTTCAACCATATTAAAGGCTTAGATCATTATCAAAAATCTGAAGAGAATAGAGATAGATCCTTTGCGTATGATCACTTTATGGCCGGTAAACTATATCGACAAAATCAGTCTCTAGGCGATTTATTACATACTATTTATGAACAATGTGGAGGTACTAAAAATGGCTAATCAACTCGACGAAATGAATCCAGAAATTATGTCTGAAGGCAGAGATGTAAATGTTATTGCGAAGGTAATCCCTGTAGAAACTAGTGGCTTTGAAAAACTTCTTCCAACGATCCTTATGGCAGTTGGTGTTATCGGTATCGTTTTAGGCATAGTTATAGACAAGTATCTAGTATCTATTATTGGCGCCATTGTATTGATTTATCCATGGTGGCGATTAAAACAAATTAGCTCAGAGTTTAATATGATGGAACAAAGAATTCAAAATGCTGCATCCGAAATTGATAACTATATGGAGCAACGTGTTGTGATTCTTTCTAATGCGGCTAAACTTGTGGAAAAATCTATTGAAGTTGATAAGGATATCCTTGTAGACATTGCTAAGTATAGAAGTGGTAATTTTTCTGAAGCATCTAGAAGTGATGTGAATGCACAACTTAACAAGGCTACAAGAGCCCTCAACGTAGCTATAGAAAATTATCCAGAATTACAAAGCCAAGATACAATTCGTGATGCAATGCAACAAAATTCTTACTTACAAAAAGAAATTACTGCAGCTAGAACGTTGTATAATGATGCTGTAAATACTTGGAATAGAGAAATCTTTGAATTCCCATTTAAAAAGATTGTAGCGGCCAAAGAAGGTAGAACTACTAGAATTCCATTTATTGCAGATCAAGAAACTAAAGAAAAATCTAAAGGCGTTTTCTTTTAAGGGATAGGCAATTGGAGGTTAGTGTATAAAGGGCATACTATAAAATCTGACATTAGTATATAAGGGGATACTATGAAGTCTTATGAAAAAGGGATTAGCTTGTCTATCTGGACATTGAGCTGGCCTATATTTATCGAAGTATTCCTACAGCTGTTAGTAGGTAATATAGACCAAGTAATGATGAGCCATTACTCTCCTCAAGCGGTAGCAGCTGTGGCTAATGCCAATCAAATTTTAAATATCTTTATTATGCTCATCATTGTTATGAGTACAGCTACGACGATTTTGATTGCCCAGTATTTAGGAGCTCGGAATCAGTCTAAGCTATCTGAGGTGTGTACGGTCAGTTTGGTGTTGAACTTTTTGTTTTCATCTGTTGCGGCCGTATTCTTTATCACCTGTCATGAATGGATTTTTACATGGCTAGGTATACCTCCCGAAACGATGAGTGATACGTCGATATATACGACCATTGTGGCCGCAGGATTACCGATTCAGGCTATGTATTATGCGCTGGTTGCCGTATTTAGAGGCCATTCATTAACGCGTGTTACTATGTATATCGCGTTAGTTATGAATGTTATCCATATCACAACTAACTATGTATTAATATTTGGTCACGGTCCCATACCAAGCCTTGGTGTACTAGGGGTATCAATTTCTACCTGGTTATCTAAGGTGGTAGGCCTCGTAATTATTGGCTATACCTTTAAGAAGTTGCTTACTTTAGAGGTGAGCTTCAAATTTTTAAAACCATTCCCGTGGCATACTGTTAAGTCTTTACTGAATATCAGTGTTCCCTCTGGTGGTGAAACATTAAGCTATCAGCTATCTCAGACAACGATTATGAAAATGGTCAATATCCTAGGGCTAGCTGTTATTAATACAAAGGTGTATGTATCAGTTATTGCCATGCTTTGCTATGTATATACCATAGCATTAGCAAATGCATCTCAAGTTATTGTGGGTTACCTGATGGGGGCTAAACGACAAGCTGAGGTGACAAATCGCGTATGGCATTCTATGTTGTTAGCCATTGCCATTAGTGTAGGACTGGCTACGTTCTTTTATATTACCAGTGATATTGTACTATCCATATTTACTACGGATCCAGAAATCCTATCGTTATCACATAATGTATTACTGATTGAGATTTTTCTTGAGTTAGGTCGTGCCGTTAATATTGTTATGGTTGGCTGCTTACAAGCAGCAGGGGATATTAGAACACCGATGCTCGTAGGCATTTTTGGCATGTGGTTATGTGCTGTACCATTGTCCTATCTATTTGGAATTTACTGGGAATGGGGGCTCGTAGGCATTTGGATTGCCATGGCGGTAGATGAAATTTTACGAGGTTTATTATTTGTATATCGCTGGTATAGTGGGAAGTGGAAAAATAGACGCCTCATAGAGGCATAGTCTTATATTTACACGATTTCAATATACTTTTAGTAGTTTGTAGATATAGTTAGCCTTACATTAGAGAGTGTAAGGCTAATTATTTGTGAAAGTAGGTTTATATGAGTAAGACAGTAGGCATTATTGGCTTAGGTCTATTAGGTGGTTCGTTGGCGAAGGCTTTAAAGGCCTATACCGATTATGAAGTAGTGGGCTATGCGCGTCGCCAAGAGGTTTGTGATGCAGCCATTCAAGATGGTGTGGTAAAAGCTGCCTGGACTGAGGTAGAACCATTGATTGAGAATTCGGATATTGTCGTATTTTCACTACCTCCAGATACAAATGCAAGATTATTTACAGAAACGGCACACCTTTTTAGACCAGGACAAGTGGTGACAGATGTGTCTAGTGCAAAGGAAAATTTTGTACGAGCTGTATACAGTTCCATTCCTAAAGGTACTATTTTTGTGTCTGTTCATCCTATGGCCGGCTCTGAAAAGGGCGGTTATGAAGTATCTCATAAAAACCTATTTAAAGGGATGGGCTGGATTGTCCTTGAGGATAAGGCCTCTGATGTATATAGTGAAGAGGTTGCTCAAGAGTTAGCTGAAATGGGTCGTGCTGTAGGATCCCGTATTGAATTTGTAGATATCTATGCTCACGATGCATATTTAGCTATGGTTAGCCATATGCCACATTTGTTGGCATCCATTTTAACGCAAGTTTCCGGTGGCGATGAGTTAGGCGAGTTGCGCATGAAATTATCGGCCGGTGGCTTCCGTGATTGCACACGTGTTGCCGGTGGTTTACCATCTATGTGGCGTGAAATCATCTACGGTAATAGACACAATGTAATTGAAGGCCTTTCACAGATCGAATCCGAAATTCAACGTGTAAAAGAGATACTTTCACAAGAAGACGAAGGTCAAGCCTTAGAATCCTATCTTGAACGGGGCAGAGAAATCCGTGGTAAATTGCCATATTTAACAGGACAAATTAAAAATAGCTAATGATAATTAACGATTAGCTAGGGCCATATATTGGTTAATTAAGGATATATCGGTTAGTTAAGGCTACATATTGGTTAGTAATCATGGATACTAACAATGATTAGTTAACATTCATTTAATACTTATGCATATTTATGTAGCTAAAGCAACATGATTTATGCAGTATAATGTGTATACTAGAGTTCTAGAAGAATATACATTTAACATATGATTTAGTTAAGGGAGATATTATGAGTTTGTTACAAGAAACTTGTGACGCTATTACTGGGCGCAGTCATGAAATTGAACAACATATAATTGATAGTTGGAATGCAAGTTCACCTGTAGAGCAATATGGACGACTTGTAAATGTAGTGGCTCAATATGGGGCGGCTACGAATCAAGAGCAGTTAACGGTACCAAAGCCTTGTATGATTATTGCTTCTGCAGATCATGGCGTGGCCGATATGGGTGTCAGTGCGTATCCAAAGGAAACAACCGTAGGGATGACACAAAATTACCTAATTCCTAAAGGGGCTGGCGCTAATTCCTTAGCTAATTACTGCGGTGCTCAAATGGAAGTCATCGACATGGGCATTGATGCAGATATGAGCTGGGTACCAGGATTACGTATTCATAAACTTGGTATGGGTACAAAGAACTTTGTGGAAGAACCTGCCATGACTCGTGAGCAAGCTATTGAAGGTATTGAAACAGGTATTCGTCTTGTAAAAGAAAAAATCGACGAAGGCTTTAATATCTTCTTAGTAGGGGAAATGGGTATTTCCAATACTACAGCGAGTGCGCTTATGACTGCTAAGTTTGCTGGACTCACTGCAGAGGAAGCGACAGGCAGGGGTACTAACATTTCTGATGAACGTCTAAAATTAAAGCAACGCATTGTGCATGATGTATTAGAAAAATATAAGAATATACCGAAAGACGATGCCATCGGAATTTTATCCTCCGTGGGCGGATTTGAATTCTCCTGTATCGTAGGTGTTATTCTAGGTGCTGCAGCGAATAATGCATTAGTTATTATTGATGGCTTTAATACATCTGCTTGTGCACTAGTTGCTAAGACCTTGGTGCCACAGGCGATGGACTATGTGATGGCATCTCATTTATCTGCTGAAAAAGCGGCTAAATCGTCCTTAGAAAATCTAGGCCTTGAAGCCTATGTTGACTTAGGACTTTGCCTCGGTGAGGCATCTGGTGGCTCCATTCAAATGGGCATGCTAGATCTTGCCGTTCATATGTATTTGGCTGTTACAGGAGGTAAGGCATGAGAACTTTTATAATCGAACCGTTACATGCGCCATCCATGGAAGCATGTCGATTACGTATCGACAATTTAACAAAGCCTATTTATAGCCTTGCTACATTAGAACTAATTGCAGAGCGTTTTGCCGGTATTCTTGCAGATCCTCAACCAAATCATTTGCGATATGGTGTACTTGTGGTGGCGGCGGATCACTTGGTGGATGGTCCACAAAATAGCCAGCATGGTCGTGAAAGCTACGCAGCTATTAAGCGTTTCAATGATGGTAGAACGGCTACACAAGGTGCGGCATCTAAGTTACAAGCACCTGTGCATGTAGTAAATATAGGCCTTGAACAAGATACAACAGATTTGACGAATATTGACCAAAAGGTTATCCGTAAGGGTTCCCACTTCTTTGGTGTAGAACCTGTTATTTCTCGTGATGAGTTAGAAGAATCCCTTGAACTTGGCTTTACCTATGCTGACAAATTACATAAGGCTGGCTTGCAAGTAGTTGCTATTGGTAATATTGGTGAACGAGCTTTCTTGGATTCTCTAGTAACGACAGCAACTATTACAGGTTGCGCCTATGACGATATTCTCGTTCATACTGAATGTGGACCTACCATTGAGCAACGAGCTGCTCATATTCATTCCTTTGTAGATCGT
>NZ_CALJSP010000112.1:0-4129 GCF_937975875.1 Veillonella dispar
AAAGAGGTTGTAGAATATTTAAATGGCAGTATTACCCTCGATGAATGCCGCGATTTAATTAAGAAGAATACTCGACATTTTGCAAAGCGCCAAATCACTTGGTATAAACGTATGCCATATATTGAATGGATACATATTGATAGCGATACATCTAAAGATTTTATATTTAATAAAGCTATGGATTTAATCCGTAGAGAAGGATTAGCATGACATTAGAAGAAATACGCAGTAAAGCCCTTGAGATGGCTGAACCAGAATTTAAGAAATTTGAACCTATTGCATTAGCCAATACTAAAAAGGTGTTAGAAGCCTTTAAAGAATGCCAAGTATCTGATTATCACTTCACAGGTACTACTGGATATGGCTATAACGATGTGGGCCGTGAAAAATTAGATGAAGTATTTGCCTATGTATTTAAAGGTGAAAAGGCTATCGTTCGTCCTCATTTTGTATCTGGTACACACGCACTAGCAACAACGTTGATTTCCTTAATGGGGAATGGTTCTAAAGGTAAAGAATTTATCTATGCCGTTGGCGCTCCTTACGATACAATGCAATCCGTAATTGGTGCTACTCGTGAAGTACGTGGTTCTTTAGTAGAAAAAGGGTTTACCTATACTGAGGTGCCTTTAAAAGATAATACCTATGATGTGGAGGCCATTGCTAACGCTGTGAATGATAATACGCGAGTAGTAGTCATTCAACGTTCTCGCGGCTATAGTACGCGTGAACCATTATCTATTGCCGATATTAAGATCATTGTAGATGCCGTAAAAGCTAAAAATCCTAACACCATTTGTTTTGTAGATAATTGCTATGGCGAATTTACAGAGTTACAAGAACCATTAGAAGCTGGTGCCGATATTATGGCGGGCTCTCTCATTAAAAATGCAGGGGGTGGTTTGGCGCCAACTGGCGGTTATATTGTTGGTAGAGAAGACCTTGTAGAAGATGCAGCCTATCAACTTACTGCTCCAGGACTTGGCGATCATATGGGCTCCTATGCTCCTGGTTATCGCTTGTTCTTCCAAGGTTTATTTATGGCACCTCACGTAGTATTGCAAGCACTTAAAGGGGCTGTATATACGGCTGCGGTAGGTGAATTATTAGGCTATGATGTATTCCCTAAGGTAAATGCTGATCGCTATGACTTGATCCAAGCCATCAATCTAAAAAATGGGGAAGAAATGGAGCACTTCTGTGTAGGTATGCAAGCCTATTCTCCTGTAGATGCTCATGTACATCCAATCCCTGGCGATATGCCTGGTTATGAAGATAAAATTATCATGGCTGGTGGTACCTTTGTACAAGGCTCCTCCATTGAATTAAGTGCAGATGGTCCAGTTCGTCCTCCGTATACGATTTTCATGCAAGGTGGCCTTGTGTTTGAACACTCCATGCTCGGTATTTTAGGTGCAGCAGAAGAAATATTAAAACATAGATAATAGTTAGAATCTCTTTCTCTTTGAGAAAGGGATTCATTTTGTTTCAAATCTTTTCAATATACCTAGTTCTAGGCTATAATATAAGTTGCTATAATTTCATAGCAATACTACTCGGACTTTTACACCGAACTAGTGTTTTTTACACGTCAGGCTTTCACCCTGATTAGTTTTATGATCAAGAGATCATTAAAAGGAGAAAGTATGGAAAAAGTTATCGCTGTAGCTATGAGTGGTGGCGTAGACAGTTCTTTAACTGCTGCAATGCTACTAAAACAAGGCTATAAAGTATTTGGTATTACCCTGTGGCTGTGGGTGAGTGGTACACCTTATGATTCAGTGCCCCTCGCTGTAACAGATGCTAAGAAGATGTGTGATTTTCTTGGTGTCGAGCATCACGTTATCGATGCTCGCGATGTATTCTACGATAATGTGGTAGATTACTTTGTAAAAGAATATGCCTATGGTCGTACGCCAAATCCTTGTGTATTTTGTAACAAGAACATCAAGTTTGACTTGATGCTCAATCGTGCTCTTGAATTAGGTGCCACACATATGGTAACTGGTCATTATGCACAAGTAAATTATAATGAAGAAACAGGTCTATATGAGTTACATAAAGGTGTTGATCCTACAAAAGACCAAAGTTATGTTATGTACAATATGAACCAACGTATCTTGAGTCATCTTATGTTCCCACTAGGTGTTCAATGTAAGACTGAAACACGTAAATTAGCTGCTGAATATGATTTACCAGTAGCTAAAAAACCAGATAGTGTAGATATTTGTTTCTTACCTCACGGGAACTATCAAAAGCTCGTGGTAGAAGAAATGAAGGATAAACCTAAATCTGGTAATATCGTTACTGAAGATGGTGAAGTATTAGGTAAGCATAATGGCTTATTTAACTACACTATTGGCCAACGTAAGGGTCTTGGTATCGCATACAAGCACCCATTATATGTTATTGGCTTTAATGGTGAACGCAATGAGGTTATCGTAGGTCCTAATGAACGACTCTTTACAAATCGTATGATTTGTAAGTTCTATAACTTCTTAGATGATACAATTCATAAGGAATTGAAGGCAGAAGGAAAAATTCGCTATGCAGCTAACCCTTCTCCTTGCACAGCACGTATTTTAGATGACGATACAATGGAGGTTATTTTTGAAGAACCACAACGGGCTATTACACCAGGTCAGTCCGTAGCCTTTTATAATGGCACTCAATTATTAGGAGGTGCTGTTATCGATCGCGTATGTTAGAAAGGAGAAAACAAGTTCTTTGAACTTGTTCACATAATATGTCAACGAAAAAGATTAGAAACTTCTGTATTATAGCTCATATTGACCATGGTAAATCTACCATTGCCGATAGATTAATTGAATATACTGGCACATTACAAAAACGCGAAATGGAAGCCCAAGTTCTAGACTCTATGGATTTAGAACGGGAAAGGGGCATTACCATTAAAGCCCAATCTGTTCGCATTTTGTATAAAGCACAAGATGGTGAAGAGTATACTTTGAACCTTATTGATACTCCGGGCCATGTGGATTTCAGCTATGAAGTATCTCGTTCTCTTGCAGCTTGTGAAGGCGCATTACTCGTAGTAGATGCTGCACAAGGTGTAGAGGCACAAACGTTGGCAAATGTGTATCTCGCTTTAGAACATGATCTTGAAATCATTCCTGTTATTAACAAAATTGATTTGCCTTCTGCAGATCCTGATCGAGTTAAACATGAAATTGAGGATATTATTGGTTTAGATGCATCAGAAGCAGTTTTATGTTCTGCTAAATCTGGTATTGGCATTCCAGATATTTTGGAAGCTATCGTAAATAAGGTGCCTGCACCGCCAGATAAATCTGATGAACCAACTAGAGCTTTGATTTTTGATAGCCGTTTTGATGCATACAAAGGTGCCATTGCTTACGTTCGCGTAAAAGAAGGTTCAATTAAAGCAAAAGATACAATCCGTATGATGCATGATAAAAAGGATTTTGATGTAACAGAACTTGGTATCTTTACACCAAATCTTGTACCTGTTCAGGAGTTACCATGTGGCTCTGTAGGTTGTATTGCAGCTAGCATTAAGAATGTAGCTGATTGTCACGTTGGTGATACTGTAACATTAGCTAATAATCCGGCACCAGAACCATTACCTGGCTATCGCAAAGCTGTATCTATGGTTTATTGTGGCTTATATCCAACAGATTCTAAAGACTATGAAAATCTTCGTGATGCACTTGAAAAGTTACAACTTAATGATGCTGCTTTAGAATACGAAGCAGAAACATCTTTGGCATTGGGCTTCGGATTCCGTTGTGGTTTCCTCGGCCTATTACATATGGATGTTATTCAAGAACGGTTGGAACGTGAATATAACTTATCCCTTATTACAACTGCTCCATCTGTAAACTATAAGGTTTACAAGACAAATGGAGAAATGATTGAGGTCACAAATCCGTCAAACCTTCCTGACCCGTCAGAGATTGAGCACATGGAGGAACCGATGGTTTCGGCAGAGATTATGGTTACAAAGGAATTTGTGGGTGCAATAATGACGCTTTGTCAGGAAAGACGAGGTGTTTATATTGGAATGGAATATATGGAAGAATCAAGAGCACTTCTTAAATATGACCTTCCGCTCAATGAGATTATTTATGATTTCTTCGATGCATTG
>NZ_CALJSP010000113.1:0-5433 GCF_937975875.1 Veillonella dispar
TTTCTATTATTTCTATGGCTCGTATGAAGCGCATATCATAATAATAGAAATGGAGTACCATGATAGAATTATTGGGTAAGTCTTTAGAAGAATTACAATCTATCTTTAAGACCCATAATATACAAAAGTTTCGAGCGAAACAGTTAATCGACTATATCTATCATAGATATGTGTTTGATTTTCAAGACATGACACAATTTCCAAAAGAATTGCGTCAATGGTTAAGTGATAACTGTATTATTTCTTTACCTACATTAATTACAGAGTCTGTTTCTCCAGATGGGAAGACTCGTAAAATACTCGTTGAAATGACAGATCAAAGCCGAGTAGAAGCCGTTTTGATGGAACAACATTATGGATATTCTGTATGTGTTTCTTCTCAAGTGGGCTGTGCTATGGGATGTGTATTCTGTGCTTCAACACAAGGCGGTTTATACCGTGATTTGACAGTGGCTGAAATCATAGGTCAAGTTGTTATCTTCGGGGCTCTTACTAAAGAGCAAATTCATTCTGTTGTCGTTATGGGCGCAGGTGAGCCGTTACAAAACTATGATAATGTGTTACAAGCTTTACAACTGTTACACGATCCTGTAATTTGTAATATTAGTTATCGTAAGATGACGATTTCTACCTGTGGATGGGTTCCTAACATCTATAAGCTAGCTGATGAAGGATTGCCTATAACATTAGCACTCTCATTACATGCTACAAATAATGAAGTGCGTCGTAGTATTATGCCTGTTGGGGCTCGTTATGAATTGACGGAAGTCTTAGATGCGGTAAAATATTATTATGATACGACTCAACGTCGTATTACCTTTGAGTATATCCTTATAGATTCTATAAACGCATCTATGGAGGAGGCTCATGCTTTAGGAGAAATCTGTAAGGATTTCCCAAATTGCCATGTTAATTTAATTCCTGTTAATGGCAATGAACATATTGAATTATATAAACCATCTATTACGAATATGAATACATTTAAAGACATCGTTGCTTCCTATGGCGTATCTGTAACGGTACGTAAAGAGATGGGCGATGCAATCCAAGCCGCATGTGGGCAGCTAAAAGCAGCTCACGGTCGGAAAAAGGAGAATCATGAATAATTTTGTTGGTTTAAGTAAAATTGGGCTTGTGCGTCAGCGCAATGAAGATCGATTTTTTATAGACGGTCCTATTTGTGCTGTCACTGATGGCATGGGTGGCTATAGTGGTGGTGAAATCGCTAGTACCTATGCTGTTGATGAAATAAAAGAATATTTGGCCTCCCTTCAAACGGTTGGTCAACAAGACTTATGCGATGCCATTATTCATGCAAATGAACGTATAGCCAATCGCGTAGCTCATGAAGAACGTCTTGCTGGTATGGGTACTACTGCTGTCGTTACAGCTATTAATGGTAACCAATTATACTGGGCAAGTGTTGGTGATAGTCGTTTGTATGTATATAGAGATGGTCTTTTACGACAAATTACTACAGATCATTCTATGGTACAAGAATTATTAGCTGCTGGAGAGATTACAAAGGATGAAATGCTAAATCATCCTCAAAGAAACTTATTAACCCGTGCAGTCGGTGTTGATAATACTTTAGAGGTAGATAGTGGTGTAGAATCCATTCTTCCAGGTGATCGTATTTTACTTTGCACTGATGGACTATGCGGATATGTATCAGATGATGTAATTGCTAGTGCTTTACAATCTACTGATGATGATATGAAAGTTATAGAGTCATTAATGGAATCCGTATATGATGTCGGAGCAGGAGATAATGTGACCATTGTGGTGGGAACAATCTAATCTAGAAATGGAGAAATAATGAGTACTATGAATATAAAAGGTTTACTTCTAGATAACCGCTACCGAATAGTTGATAAAATTGGCGTTGGCGGAATGGCTGACGTATACCTTGGAGAAGATACCTTACTAGGTAGACAAGTAGCAATTAAAGTATTGCATGCTAACTTTGCCAATGATGATGAGTTTGTTACGCGTTTTAAACGAGAAGCACAAGCGGCAGGCAAACTAAATCATCCTAATATTGTAAACATGTATGATGTAGGGTTTGATCAAGACTTACACTATATCATTATGGAATATGTAGATGGTGAAACATTAAAAGAATACATTACTCGTCATGGCAGACTATCCATAGATGAGGCTGTTAAGTTCACAATTGCTATTGCTGAGGGCTTAGAGCACGCACATACAATGGGAATAGTACATTGTGATATTAAACCACATAATGTTATTATCACTCGTACTGGTCGTGTAAAAGTTACTGACTTTGGTATCGCTCGAGCCATGAATGCTACCAATACCGTGATGTATACGAACTCTATTTTAGGGTCAGCCCATTATTTATCACCAGAACAAGCTAGTGGTAAACCTGTGGATGGAAATACTGATATTTACTCTTTAGGGGTAGTTTTATATGAAATGCTTACTGGAAGGGTTCCTTTTGAAGGGGAAACACCAATCGCAGTAGCATTAAAACATGTGCGTGAAAAAGTAGCTCCTCCAACCCGATATAATCCGTCTATTCCACCGCTTTTAGAAGCAGTAGTAATGAAGGCTCTATCTAAAAACCCTGCGGATCGTTTTGATTCTATTTCTGATATGATTAGTGATTTACGATTATCCCAAGGATTTACAATGGGAAAAACACAACGTCATGAACCATATGATTTTGCTACGCAAATGATTCCAGCTGTCGATCCTGAAGCTATGGAGGATTTCAGCACCATTGAAGAAGAGCAAAAAGATGAGGGTAAAAAGAAGAGTATGTTAAGCAAAATAGCATCGATTCCACAAAAATATATTGTTCTAGGTGCTGCTGTTATTTTCTTAGTAGCATTCTTAGGTGCCTTCTTGAGTTATGGTAACTTCTGGAGTAATACAACAGTGGATGTACCTAATGTTGTAGGTAAGCAAGTATCTGTAGCTAAAAATATTTTAGAAGATAAACATTTGCGCGTATCTACAAGTGAAGTTACAAACCCTGATGTACCAGCAGGTCAAGTTATTTCTCAGACTCCAGGGGCTGGGGAAAAGGTTAAAGAACAACGAACCATACACCTTGTCGTTTCTAAAGGTGTTGGTGATATTACAGTACCAGACTTATCCGGTTTAACTGTAGAACAAGCACGACAACGTCTCAAAGTTGTAGGTTTAGTTGTGGGTAAAGTAACTCAACAATCTGTTGATAATAAACCTGATGGCGTTATTATTGCTCAAAGTCCATCTGGTGATTCTAAAGTTTCTAAAGGCACCACAATTGATCTCGTTGTAAATAAAGCAAAAGCTAAAAAGATTCAAATGCCAAATGTTATTGGTATGACCTTAAAAGATGCGCGAGATACATTGAGCAATGCTCATCTTGGCGTTAATCAAGTAGCTGGTTCAGTAGAAGAAAAATCTATTGTAACTGAGCAAAGCATTAAAGCTGGGGATGAAATTGATGAAGGATCTACGGTAAACTTAACGACTGAATATAAAGATGATAAAAAGAAATCTGATAAAAAGTCGGATAGTAGCAGTAATAAAACAACTGGTACTGTAGATATTACAGTTCCAGCGGGGTCTAAAAATCAAGAACTTAAAATTGTTGTAAAGGATGATGAAGGTTCTGCTGTTATTTATGATGATACAAATAAACCTGGTGATCGTATCGTTAAAAAAGTGTCTGGTGTAGGTAATGTACGTATTGAGGTTTATCTCAATGGTGCATTAGTACAAGAAACAGCATTATAAGGGGAATTATGATTACAGGCATTGTTGTCAAAAATATGAATGGTTACTTTTACGTACAAGACGATAGCGGTACTGTTCATGAATGTAAAGTTCGAGGCAGATTAAAGAAAGGTCGCTACAGTTTACTTGTTGGTGACCGTGTTACGATTTCAGAGGATGGATTCGTTGAGTCCATCCATGATCGTCATAATGCTATGGTAAGACCTGCGGTAGCCAATATTGACCAAGTTGTATTGGTGGTAGCTGCCCATGAGCCAGATATTAATGAGTTATTACTCAATAAAATGCTGGTTATGATTGAGCATGCAGATATTCCTATTGTATTATGTATCAACAAATGTGATTTGATGGATTCAGATACGGAAGAGATGGTGAAACTTTATCAATCTATCGGCTATGAAGTATTGATGACATCAACATATAATATGACTGGTATTGATGACTTACGTCATGTCTTAGAACATAAGGTAACTGCATTTGCAGGTCCTTCTGGTGTTGGTAAAAGTAGTTTATTAAATGCAGTGGACCCTAAGTTTGCATTCCAAACGGGAGAGGTTAGTGACAAAATTAAGCGTGGTAAACATACTACTCGTCATGCTTCCTTATATAGTTTGGATTCAAATTCCTTTATCATGGATACACCAGGCTTTAGCGCCATTGAGTTCAATGATGTATCATTAGAACGGTTACCTACGTTATTCCCTGAATTTAGTGATTATGTTGATACATGTAAATTTAATCCTTGCTATCATGAACATGAACCTATTTGTGGCATAAAAGATGCTTTAGAGGCTGGCCATATTCATCAAGGACGATATGATGCATATATGTCTATACGTAATGACATAGAAAGTCAACGAAAGAGGTTTTAAAATGATTAAAATTGCACCATCTATGCTCTCTGCAAATTTTGCAACATTAAGTGAAGAAATAAAATCCATTGAATTAGCCGGAGCGGACTTATTGCATATTGATATTATGGATGGTCATTTTGTACCAAACTTAACCTTTGGTGCACCTATAGTAAAAGCAATCCGTCCTTATACACAACTACCATTTGATGTTCATTTAATGGTTACTAATCCTGGTGATTACGTAGAAGAGTTTGCAAAGATTGGTGTAGAGTATTTTACATTCCATCAAGAAACAGTGCCTCATATGCATCGATTGATTCAACATATCAAACAATGTGGTATGAAAGCAGGGGTATCACTTAATCCAGGTACACCAGTATCTTTATTGGAGGATGTAGCAGCTGATCTTGATATGATCTTAATTATGTCCGTAAATCCTGGCTTTGGTGGTCAATCCTTTATTCCAAACGCTATTAAAAAAGTTAAACAAGCTAAAATGCTATTAGAAGAAGTGGACAACACAACTGCAGTTATTGAAGTAGATGGCGGTATTAATGATATTACTTGTGTACCTATTAAACGAGCAGGTGCTACAATTTTAGTTGCTGGTTCCGCTGTGTTTGGCGCTGATGATCGAGCACAAATGATTGAGGCTATTCGAAATAACTAGTTATTATAATAATTGTTATATTAAATTTACTATCTCAATACTATGAGTATTGTCTAAACAGTACTATGTTTGGAAATAATAGCTTCTAGAAAAATAATTTTATAATCAAACATAAGGAGTGAGGTTTTCTTAAATAAATCCTCACTCCTTGCTTGC
>NZ_CALJSP010000114.1:0-28651 GCF_937975875.1 Veillonella dispar
GAAGTATATGATGCAGCAGTAGAGCAGCGTGATGATTTGGTGGGTTCTCTTGCGGCTTGGGATAAAGAAACGAAACATATTGAAACAACACTAGCTTCTCTAGAAACACTTGAACAAGCTATGGGCGAAGCCCGTGAGGAAGTAACTTTCTTAAGTCGCCTAAATGATTTGGCAAATGGCGGTGAACAAGGGTTTAAAAATGTAACCTTTGAGCGCTATGTATTGGGAGCTATTTTAGATGAAGTCGTATATGCAGCTAATTTACGGCTTCAAACGATGAGTCGTAATCGCTATTCCTTAGAACGTTCTGACTATACTGGTGGTGGACGGGGCAAACAAGGTCTTGATTTGGCAGTCATGGATGCTTTCACAGGTCAATCAAGACCTGCGAATACCTTGTCTGGTGGTGAAACATTCTTGGCTTCTATGGCCCTTGCCTTAGGTCTTGCAGATGTCATTCAAAGTTATGCAGGTGGTATTCATATGGATACGATGTTTATCGACGAAGGCTTTGGTACCCTTGATCCTGATACGTTGGAACTCGCAATGGAAACACTGGTGAAATTACAATCATCAGGTCGTCTTATCGGCATGATTTCCCATGTACCTGAATTAAAGACTCGTATACCGGCCCACTTAGAGGTCACACGTGGTGACGATGGTAGTACGGCAAAATTTGTTATTAACTAGCTATAGAATTGTCAAATGTGATACTATTAAAAGAGGAGAATTCCTACAAAAACATACTGGAATTAATTAAGGAGGTCCTATGAAGTTTTCATTTGCTCATAATAATATAAATGTTAAGGATCTTGATAAGAGTTTAGCATTCTATAAAGAGGCCTTATTACTTGAGGAATCTCGCCGCTTGGAAGATCCAAGTGGTGCTTTCACTCTTGTATATTTAAAAAGTCCGTACACAGCGCATGAACTAGAACTTACATGGTTACGCGACTGGGATCGCCCTTATAATTTAGGGGACAATGAATTCCATTTAGCGTTTTATGTAGATGACTACGAAGCAGCTCTTAAAAAGCATAAAGAGATGGGCGTTGTAGCTTACGAAAATGCTGACATGGGCATTTACTTTATTGCCGATTCAGACGGGTATTGGACAGAAATCATTCCAGCAGGTAAATACTAATGGAATATATGTTAACTCGTTTAGAGTGGTTAGTTGGTCCCGATAAAATCAAAACCTTAAAAGATACGTCTGTGGCTCTATTTGGTGTCGGCGGCGTTGGTGGTGGTGCCCTTGAGGCACTAGTTCGAGCTGGTGTGGGACGCATCGTTCTTATCGATGGCGACTCTATTGCACCAAGTAACTTAAACCGACAAATGATTACGACTCATGACACAATTGGAGAGCGTAAGGTGGAGGTAGCAAAGGCGCGAGCGCTTTCTATTAATCCGGATGTAGTGATAGAAACTCATGATATTATGTATACTGAGGAAAACTACCCTGGATTTATTCAAAGCTTGAACGTTGATTATGTAATCGATGCTATCGATATGGTAACGGCAAAACTTAATATTATTGAGGTGTGTCAACGTGAAAGCATCCCTGTTATTTCTTGTATGGGCGGCGGTAATCGCTTTTACCCTGAAAAACTTATGATTGCTGATATCAATAAGTCTCATACATGTCCTTTGGCGCGCGTTATGCGTCGGGAGCTCAAAAAACGGGGTATTAAAAAGCAATTAGTTTTATTTTCTACAGAAAAACCGACAAAACCACAGTTCCGCGGAGAAGCAACAAGCCCTGGTACATGTAGTTTTGTGCCACCAGTGGCAGGTTTTATATTAGCAGCACATGTGTTGCGTACAATTTTGGAGGTACCTGAACAATGAAAAAAGCAAAAATCCATATGGCTGACGGCGGCGATATCGTAATTGAATTATTTGATAAAGAAGCTCCTGGCACAGTACAAAACTTTATTGACTTGATCAACAAAGGTTTCTATAATGGCCTTCGTTTCCACCGTGTAATCCCTGGCTTCGTAGCTCAAGGCGGTTGCCCTAATGGCAATGGTACAGGTGGCCCTGGTTACACAATTAAAGATGAATTGATTGGCAACCCACATAAACATGAACGTGGTGCATTGTCTATGGCTCACCGTGGTCCTAATACTGGTGGTAGCCAATTCTTTATCGTATACGAACCACAACCTCACTTGGATGGTGTACACACTGTATTCGGTAAAGTAATCGAAGGTATGGACGTAGTTGATGGTATTCACCAAGGTGCCATCATGGAAACTGTTGAAGTAATCGAAGGTTAATCTCATGAATGATGTATCTATTAAACATCCAGAATGGCTATATATTGATGTAAATGGTAAAACATCATATGGGTATGACCAAGAATGGTTCACTGATGAGTGGCAACGCTTGTCTGGTTGTGGTCCTACATCGGCATCACAAGTATTGGGTTATTCGCTGTTTAGGGATGGCTTATTAGATCTGGAAACCACATCCGATCAAACGCTTGCTTTAGAACGGATGAACTTAGTTTGGAAGTATGTAAAGCCACGCTTTGGTGGTGGTGTTTATAAGACTCAATGGATGGAACGTGGTCTTACTCGTTTATTGGAGGATAAAGGCCTATCTTATGATGTACATATGTTGAATGTATCTCCGTTCTGCGCATCTCGTGTAGAGGTGGAGGCTGCAGCTCAATTTATTCATGATGCATTGGCACAAGATGTGCCTGTAGCATTTTTGAATCGTCATAAGGGTAAAGAAAAAGCTCTTTATACATGGCATTGGGTTCCAATTCACAAGATATTTATGGATGGCGATGATATTCGCTGTGGCATCTTTGATGAAGGTGAAATCCGTGATTTCTCGTTAGCAAATTGGATGAAAGACACTATTTTAGGTGGCGGTTTCTGTTATATTAGTCGTAAAGATTAAGAAACAGAGTAATTAACGTAATATACATACGCATCGCAATCATCTGCGGTGCGTATTGTAGTATAAAAGTAGGAGGTACTACATGAGTCAATGGATTACAGAGGAACAAACTCCTCATTTACGTCTTAGCGCTGAAGCAGAAGAAGTATTATACTCTGGTGAATCTGAGTTCCAAAAAATTGAAGTATTTAAATCAAAAGAGTACGGTACAATGCTCGCATTAGATGGTGTATTCCAAACGTCTGAGCGTGAAGAATTCATCTACCATGAAATGATGAGTCATGTTCCATTGTTTTTACATCCAAATCCTGAACGTGTATTGATCATCGGTGGCGGTGATGGTGGCGTAGCTAGAGAATGTGTACGCCATGATTGTGTAAAAGAAGTAACAATGGTTGAAATCGATGGTAAAGTTGTGGAGCTTGCTAAACAATATTTGCCAACTATTGCTAAAGCTATGATTGAAAACCACCCTAAATTGACTGTAAAAATTGGTGATGGCATTGGTTTCATGGCAGAAGCAGAAGATTATTATGATGTAATTATTGTAGACTGCTCCGACCCAATCGGTCCTGGTGAAGGTTTATTTACTGAAGAGTTCTATAAGAATACATTAAAAGCTCTTAAAAAAGATGGCTTATTTGTACAACAAACAGAATCTCCTATGTTACATCAACCGCTCGTAGAGAAGGTATTTGGTTATGTAAATAATCACTTCCCAATTGCGCGTTTATATACTGCATTTATTCCAATTTATCCTGCAGGTATGCATTGCTTCACATTGGGTTCCAAAACATTTGACCCATTAACATGGACACCAAATCGTGAACAAAACTTTGAAACTAAGTACTATAATGCTGAAATTCAAAAGGCTGCCTTTGCATTGCCAAATTTTGTAAAAAACTATTTGCCAACTAAGTAAATAATATGTATAATAGGGGAGCACCATTCGTAAGGTATAACTTATGAATGTGCTTCCTTATTTTTATGAGGAGAAAGAGTTTATATTAGGGATAACACACTTTTTCATTTTATTTGTAAAAGTTAAATGAAATTGAGAAAAAGGTGTTGACACAAATCTCTAGAACAGATATAATTCTCTATGTTACGAAGACAACGTCTTCGATACCTACAAGGTGGTGGGTATGGTGAAGCGGTTAACACGGCGGATTGTGGCTCCGTTACGCGTGGGTTCGATCCCCACTACTCACCCCATAACCTACACATCATAATCACTGTAGGGGTGTCGCCAAGTGGTAAGGCAACGGACTTTGACTCCGTTATGCGCTGGTTCGATCCCAGCCACCCCTGCCAACATGACTCACTAGCTCAGTTGGCAGAGCACCTGACTTTTAATCAGGGTGTCCCGCGTTCGAGTCGCGGGTGAGTCACCATTCTGGCCCGTTGGTCAAGCGGTTAAGACACCGCCCTTTCACGGCGGTATCCCGGGTTCGATTCCCGGACGGGTCACCACATGGACGATTAGCTCAGCTGGGAGAGCGCCTGCCTTACAAGCAGGATGTCGGCAGTTCGATCCTGTCATCGTCCACCAGACCAAGAAGCAAGCATAAAGCTTGCTTCTTTTTTTTGTATATGTGATATAATAGTACCAGTTGTTTTGTTTGTAAAAATTTAAAGAGTTTTATTAAGAGGAGGAACTATGTTTCGTAAATTCGGACGCTATAAACGTTCGCTACTTACAGTACTAGGTGTACTATTGGCATCTACACTTGCTACAGCAAGTGCGGCTACAATTAATATGAGTCAATTAACATCCAATAGGGCTCAACCGGTTATTATTAATTCTGTGCAATCCAATGTAGATACAACTACACCTACATTACAATCCGATAATAATGGTCAACCTATTTTGAAGGTTGCCAACACACCTGTTTCTACTCCAGTTGTAGGAACCCCAGAAAAAGCGACGATTAACACATCAAATTCTAATTATGATGGTCACTTAGAAAACTTCCCTAGTCGCAAGGTAACAATTGTAGTACCTGCCAAGTTGCGCAATGAAAACACAGCACAATTGGGTCGTTATATGACTGATCGCTTATCTAACACACTTAAATATCCGTACTACGATACAGCAATCGTAAGTACTAATACGCCAACAGCAGAAATTAGAGCTGTTGACCTTGCGCAAATTGCATCTGCGCAGAACTCTGAAATTGTTATCATGCCTGTACCATTGCAAGATGTATACGTACAAATCAATGGTGTAAATAGCCCATACGCATATAACAATGATGATCGCGAAATGTACATTGCAGCAAAAGTTAATGCATTGTTATATTACTACGATGTGAATGATCAAGTTATTCACACTGTACGCAGTGGATTCAATCAAACAGATGATTCCTTAACAATGCCAACACATAAGGCTGTATGGAATAAAGTTATGACTGTATTACTTGATAAATTACCGTATAAACGCATTCCAACAGACCGTGACCGCTATCAAGCACCTGGCATCAACTCTGAATCTCCTGTTGTACTTGACTTCCAAGTAGAACAACCTAGAAATACTGCTTACTCCTTAAAAGGTGTTAGCGTATTATAAGAGACAATAAAAAGACCGTTAAGCAATTGCTTAACGGTCTTTTTGTATTCACCTATTAATGATACATAACTTAGTGAATCAAGCCGATTAATCTAAGTTGATGCTCTGTAAAACCAGCATTTCTTAAAAGTGCAGTAAATGAACTACGGAAGGAATCAGATAAATCGCTTACGTAATAAATTGAATCATCATCTTTTGGACTTGCTGTACTTGTATTAGTAGTCGCAGCATATTTAGCATTATTAGCTTCATTTTGTTTAACCATGTTAGCTCTAAAAGCATCATTTGTAGGAGTTTCTACTGGTGGGCGAACCGAGTCAGTATATTTATAACCATAAGATGCGTCTACATGTGTTCCTAGTGTAGATGCACCAAAACAGCATGCTAATACAGCAAAAGCAATGAAAGATTTTTTTGATACGTTCATTAGAAAACCTCCAAATTAACACAATAAGTCATTAAATTTAAATGACAAATTTTAGTATAAGTAGATGACCTTAATATTAGATGAGTGTTTCCTATAAACAAAATGAAATTCTATAGAAAAAGGCTAGCCCTATGGCTAGCCTTTTTCTTTATAGTTGTTTAGTTACATGCAAGCGCAATAATGCACGTTGCAATGCTGCTTCTGCGCGTTCTACATCAATATCTGGTGTAGGATTAGATAACCGGCCTTCTGCACGTTCTTTAGCTCGACGAGCACGTTCCACATCAATGGATGATGGATCTTGGCAATCTGGGGTTACAATACTCACCTTATTATGTTCGATTTCACAGAAGCCACCAAATACGGCAAGTTCACGAGATGTTCCATCTGGTTGATCTATGCGTAATGGCGCTAAATCTAATGCGATAATCATAGGTGCATGATTTGGCAAAACACCAAATTGACCATCGATGGCTTTGCCTACAAAGAATGTAGACTTGCCTTCAAAGACAATCGCATCAGGTGTGATGATCTGTAGGGACATAGGTTCCGCCATGGATTATTCCCCCTTCTCTTGCATTTCCTTTGCTTTTTGAACGGCTTCATCAATGGTACCAACCATGTAGAATGCACCTTCCGGTAAATCGTCATGTTTACCATCAAGGATTTCTCTAAAGCCTCTCAATGTTTCGGACAATGGTACGTATTTACCAGGAGAACCTGTAAATACTTCGGCTACGAAGAATGGTTGACTCAAGAAACGTTGAATCTTACGAGCGCGAGATACAGTCAATTTATCTTCGTCAGACAATTCTTCCATACCAAGGATTGCGATAATATCTTGAAGATCGCGATATTTTTGCAATACTTCTTGTACGCCACGAGCTACTGCATAGTGTTCTTCACCAAGTACATGTGGGTCCAAAATACGGCTTGTAGAATCGAGTGGATCCACCGCTGGATAAATACCAAGTTCCGCAATGGAACGAGACAATACTGTTGTTGCATCCAAGTGAGCGAATGTCGCTGCTGGAGCAGGGTCAGTCAAGTCATCGGCTGGTACATATACAGCTTGTACAGAAGTAATGGAACCTTCTTTTGTAGATGTAATACGTTCTTGTAATGCCCCTACGTCATTAGCCAATGTAGGTTGGTAACCTACGGCAGATGGCATACGACCTAAGAGGGCAGATACTTCAGAGCCAGCTTGGATAAAGCGGAAGATGTTATCGATAAACAAGAGCACGTCTTGTTTCTTCACATCACGGAAATATTCAGCCATTGTAAGGCCTGTAAGACCTACGCGCATACGAGCCCCAGGTGGCTCATTCATTTGGCCATATACGAGGGCCGTTTTATTGATAACGCCGGATTCTTTCATTTCATTCCACAAGTCGTTACCTTCACGAGTACGTTCGCCTACGCCGGAGAATACGGAGTAACCACCGTGCTCTGTAGCAACATTGTGAATCAATTCCATGATCAATACGGTTTTACCTACACCAGCACCACCGAAAAGACCGATTTTACCACCTTTTACATATGGAGCGATAAGGTCAACAACCTTAATACCTGTTTCCAAGATTTGTGTATCTGGAGAAAGGTCATCAAATTTAGGTGCTGGACGATGAATAGGCCATTTTTCGTCAGCTACAACTGGAGCTGGATCATGGTCCACAGTTTCACCCAGTACGTTAAAGATACGACCCAATACACCTTCACCTACAGGAACGGCAATTGCAGCACCAGTATCTTCAGCATCCATATTACGGGTCATACCGTCAGTAGAGCTCATCGCAACGCAACGTACAGTATCATCACCTAAGTGTTGCATAACCTCTACTACAATTTTTTGTCTATCATGTGCCTTATGATCATGGTAGATGTTGATGGCGTTGTAGATGCTTGGCAAATGACCAGCATCGAAGCGCACGTCTACAACTGGGCCAATGACCTGCACAACTTTACCAATATTATTACTCATCGACAGATGTCTCCTTATTTATTGCAAGGCATTAGCGCCACCAACGATTTCAGAAATTTCGTTTGTAATGCTAGATTGACGTAACTTGTTATATTCAAGCCCCAAGGAATCAATGAGTTCCCCTGCATTGTCTGTAGCAGATGTCATGGCTGTCATGCGAGCACCAAGTTCACTTGCTGCAGATTGCAACAATCCATTATAAACAGTAATTTCTAAATATTTTGGTAGCAACGCCTCCAAGACAGATACAGCGGAAGGCATAAAGTCATATTCTTCCCCTTTTACCTCATCTTGTGGTTGCTCTATCGGCAACAAGCGCTCAGCCTGTGCAATTTGCGTCATAGAATTTACAAAACGTGTATAGATCATGATGACTTCGTCAACTTCATGACGTTCGTATAGTGAAAGTGCTTCATGCATAATGGCACGCGCATGTTCATAGGAAGGTTTATCAGAGAAGCCCGCATAGGACTTATCGATATGAATTCCTCTGGATTTCATGCTGTCTCTTGGCTTTTTACCAGCCGTGATAACACGATATGTATCGGAAGATTTGCCATGCAATTGCTCCATAGCAAATTTCAATACATTAGACGAGAATGCCCCTGCAAGGCCCTTATCAGCACCTATTACTATATAGCACGTACGCTTTATAGGGCGTACCTCTAGTAAAGGACTGCTAAAGCCTTCTAAATCACTATTAGACATATGACGCAAGATTTGCCCAATTTTTTCTGCGTAAGGACGTGTAGATTCCGCTTTTGTTTGTGCCCTACGAAGACGAGCTGAAGCAACCATCTTCATCGCTTTTGTAATTTGTTGCGTATTGGTAACACTTTTTATGCGTTTTCGCAAATCTTGTGCACTAGCCATACATTACGCCTCCTTATGAGACACTAATGTATGCGTAGAACCAAATGCTTCTACACATTCTGGGATTGCTTGTTTCAATAGATTTTCAGTATCTTCGTCAATTTTCTTAGACGTTTCAATATTTGTGATGATTTCAGGATAGTTAGCTTTTATATAACGTAAAAGTTCAGCTTCAAACGCTAAAATATCATCCACTTGAATACTTGCTAAATATCCTTTTGTACCAGCGTAAAGATTAATAACCATTTCTGCTACGCTCATAGGTTCATATTGACCTTGTTTTAACATTTCAGTCAAACGTTCACCACGGTCTAATTGTGCTTTAGTAGCCGCATCAAGATCGGAACCGAACTGAGCGAAAGCAGCCAACTCACGATATTGAGCAAGGTCCAAACGCAATTGGCCTGCTACTTGTTTCATCGCTTTAGTTTGCGCACTACCACCTACACGGGATACGGACAAACCTACATCAACCGCTGGGCGGATGCCAGAGTAGAACATATCTGTACCCAAGAAAATTTGACCATCAGTAATGGAAATTACGTTTGTTGGGATGTATGCAGATACATCACCTGCTTGTGTTTCAATGATTGGCAACGCAGTAATGGAACCACCACCAAGTTCTGGTGAAAGTTTCGCAGCACGTTCTAATAGACGGCTGTGTAAGTAGAATACGTCGCCTGGATACGCTTCACGCCCTGGTGGACGGCGTAATAATAAAGACATAGCACGGTAAGCAGCCGCTTGCTTAGTTAAGTCATCATATACACAAAGTACATGTTTGCCTTTGTACATGAAGTATTCACCCATAGCAACACCTGCGTACGGAGCGATGTATTGTAGTGGAGCCCCTGTAGAAGCACTAGCAGAAACGACGATTGTATACTCCAACGCACCTGTTTCTTCCAATTTTTGTACTACACGAGCTACGGTAGATTCTTTTTGACCAATTGCTACATAGATACAAATTACATCTTTACCTTTTTGATTGATAATTGTATCAAGAGCAATTGCAGTTTTACCTGTACCACGGTCACCAATGATAAGCTCACGTTGGCCACGGCCAATTGGTACCATCGCATCGATAGCTTTCAAACCTGTTTGCAATGGTTCGTTTACAGATTGACGATCCGCAATACCAGGTGCTGGATGTTCTACAGGACGACGTTCTGTCGCTTGAATAGCACCCTTACCATCGATAGGCTGACCCAACGGATTTACTACACGACCAATAAGTGCATCACCTACTGGTACGTCCATAATTTTGCCAGTACGGCGTACTTCATCGCCTTCTTTAATTAAGAAGTCGTCACCTAATAGTACGGCACCAACATTATCTAATTCTAAGTTCAAAACCAAGCCATATACGCCGTGTGGTAACTCTAACAACTCACCAGCCATGGCTCTTTCAAGACCATAAATATGGGCGATGCCATCCCCTACGTCAAGAACAGTACCCACGTCATCGACATTGAGGTCAACATCATAGTCCTGAATCTGCTGTTTAATTATAGCAGTGATTTCTTCAGGCTTCATTTTCATATATACCCATTCACCCCTATCTAATAGAGTTCGTTCTTAATAAAGATTTTTCTAATTCCTCTAAACGGCGAGCTACAGAGCCATCAATGCGTTTATCCCCTACTTGGATAACGATACCACCCATAATGGATGGATCTTGACGCACGGATAAGATGACATCTTTTCCTGTTACTTCTCTTAGTTTAGCTTGTACAGATGCTTCTACATCAGCTGTAATTGGTTCAGCTACTGTTACAGTAGCTTCCAAAATACCACGTGCTGCACGTGATTTCTTAATAAACGCTTCGATAGTCGATGCTATATAGCGATAACGACCGCGCTTAATCATCACATAAATAAAGTGTAGAGCAACTTTATCGATACTAGAGTCAAAAATTTTACCAATAAGCTTAATCTTTGCATCTTCTGTAACGATTGGATTTTCAAGGAATGAGCTTAATTCAGGTTGCTCATCCATTACAAATGCTACATAGCCTAATTGCTCCTCCATGAGATCCAACTTATTTTGTTCTTGAGCTAATTCAAACATAGCTGAACTGTATTTATCTGCTACAATTTCTATGCTCATCGTATCACAACCCTATCGTTTTACTATCAAGTTGACGAATAGCGTCTTCGATCAATTTCGTATTAGTTTCGCTGTTCATATCTTTAGCAACAACTTTACCAGCCATAGCTACAGATAAGGAAACAACTTCATTGCGCAAGCTGTTCATAGCACGATCACGTTCAATGGCAATATCTTGACGAGCACGATTTTTTTCTTGTTCAATTTGCTCGCGAGCTGTTGCTAATTGTTCACGTGTTGTATTTTCTGCTTCTTGAATTGCTTTTTCAACAATTTTTTGTGCCTCTACACGAGCATTAGAAATTTGAGCTGCATAATCAGCTTTAAATTCCTCTGCTTCTGCACGAGCTTTTTCTGCAGCTTCTAAGTCTTTAGCAATTCGTTCTTTACGTTCTGTCATCATAGCCAATAATGGTTTATATGCAAAACGAGCCAATAGCCAAACTAATATAAAAAAGTTCAACATTTGAGCAAGAATCGTTCCAAGGCTTAAGTCAACCAAGGTTATTCCTCCTCGTTATTATCTGAATAACAAAATAAATGCTACTACTACACCGATGATAGGCATCGCTTCGATCAAACCAATCGCTACGAACATTGTAGACATCAATTGACCACGTAATTCTGGTTGGCGTGTAATACCTTCGATTACTTTGCTAGATACAAGACCATCACCGATACCTGCACCAATGGCACCACAACCTACTGCGATTGCTGCTGCTAATGCGAATAAACCTTGAGCTTCCATAATATATCCTCCGTAAAAAATTAATGTTCCTCACTAAGAGCCATCCCCAAGTAGGAGGCAGTAAGAACTGTGAAAATAAAGGCTTGAATAATACCGATAAATAAACTAAAAGCAATCCAAACCCATGGTACAGGTACAAACCAAGGCAAGTTATACAATACTTCTAACAAAATTTCACCAGCTACGATATTGCCGAATAGACGGAAAGCAAGTGTAACTGGTTTTGCAATTTCCTCAAAAATATTAAGGATTAGCAAAGCCTTATAAGGTTGTACAAAATGATTGAAATAGGATAAGCCTTTAACTTTAATCCCCATAACCCATACCACTAATGTGCTACATAGAGCTAATGCAATTGTAGTATTAATATCGGATGTTGGTGATGTTAAAGCCTTAAACGTTGGCATTAAACCCAGTTCGTTCCCTACAAAAATAAATAAGAAAAACGTAAATAACAAGGAACTTACCATCGGCCAATGACGACCCAAGTTCGGAGCTAGCTGCCCCTCTAAGCCTTCTAATATAGCTTCCACTATATTTTGCAAGCCTACAGGCACCAATTTACGTCCTCGGGTGGCCAATACTGTTACCAGTATTACAATAGCCATAGTAACCCATGTAGCAATCAAGGTATCAATATTAAATGTTAACCCCAACCACTGCACGACCTCATGGTGTCCCGCATGTAATTCCACGTTCTCAACCCCTTCCATAGTCATAATAAAAACCTTATATATTTACAATTAATATAAATATATTATATATGTATCATCATACATCGTTATAGATATATAATCAACACTTACAAGGTAAACAATTCCAATTACTCATAATCACATTGTGTATAATGCATTATCGGTATACACCTATCATTCTTACTGCTACTTACGGGGTCAGAAATGCCGACTAAGCCACCAATACACCACATATAATGCCGGTTGTATGAGTGCAATACCTATAAACATGCTAACAGCTTCAACGCCAGGTATTTTTAATCCTAAGACGACCAAAGAGCCTACTAACATAAGACGCCATATCATCTGCCTGCGAGCTTTACGTACGGCTTTATAAGGGTCTCCTGACACAATAGATTGTCCATGCAAAGCCAAGCTAAGCAAGTAGAGTACCATTATAAAAATGCCCCAAAGCCATCCCCATAGATACACTTCTAAGCCACATAAAACTTGTATTATACCGCCTAAAAAGGCAATAAAAAAACAAGTTAGTAGCACACGCACTATGAATTTAATATATTGATTCATATATACCTCACTACTTAACTTGTTTATATAACATATAAAAGCCTGTTATAGCTCCAATAAGACCAAATATAACCATACATAATGGTTCAGTTCTAAACCAACCATCTAGTATATATCCAATCCCAATAAAGCCACCTATACAGAAAACGAGTGTGAGCCCCGCCGATGTTGCCATGACGAGGGCTTTCACAAGGTCCTTATCCATATTATTTACCAAAACGTTCAGGACGATTAGGATCGCCTAAAAATTCATGGCGCAACGCTTGGATGATGCGTTCAGATGCTTTGCCGTCACCATATGGGTTAACGGAATTAGACATCAATTTATAAGCCTCTGCATTGCTCAACAATTCATGAGCTGCTGCATGTACAGCGTCTTTGTCAGTACCTACAAGGCGCACAGTACCAGCTTCAACAGCTTCTGGGCGTTCTGTAGTATCACGCAATACGAGAACTGGTTTACCAAGAGCTGGTGCTTCCTCTTGAATCCCACCAGAATCAGTAAGAATCAAATAGGATTTAGCCATCAAATTAGCAAATGGTTCGTAATCAAGCGGGTCAATTAATGTAACACGTTCTACAGAACCGAGTTCTTCTTGTACAACTTGGCGAACTTTAGGATTCTTATGTACAGGGAATACCACTTGAATATCTTTAAATTCATCAAGCAAATCGCGAATAGCTTGGTATACATGGCGCATAGGCTCACCCAAGTTTTCACGGCGATGTGTAGTAACAAGCACTGTACGTTTTTCAGGATCTAATGCATTGATAGCAGCATCATCAAACACATAATTTTCTTGTACTGTTGTATCAAGGGCATCAATAACCGTATTGCCTGTTACATACAAATGGTCTGTATTTATATTTTCTTTTTTAAGATTACTTTCAGAACTAGCTGTTGGTGCAAAATGATATGTCGCAATAGAACCAGTCAACTTGCGGTTCATCTCTTCTGGGAATGGAGAGTAAATATCACCAGTGCGAAGGCCTGCTTCTACATGGCCTACAGGAATTTCTTGATAGAAGGACGCCAAAGCACCTGCAAAGGTAGTTGTAGTATCACCATGTACAAGAACCACATCAGGTTTAGCTTCTTCTAATACATCTTTAAGGCCCATCAATGCACGGTTTGTTACATCGTACAATGTTTGACCTTGGCTCATAATATTCAAGTCGTAATCAGGGGTAATATTAAACAAGTTTAGTACTTGATCGAGCATATCGCGATGTTGTGCCGTAACGGTTACAATCGGCTCCATATCTGGTGCTGCTTCTAGTGCTTTTACAAGAGGAGCCATCTTGATAGCTTCAGGTCTTGTACCAAAGATTGTCATAACTTTTAACATAGTTGCCTCCAACATAGTAGGATAGAAAAAATGGGGCGCTGTGCGCCCCACATATGGTTATTTCTTATGGGAATCGTCAGATTCCTCTAAAGCTTTTGCCAATTCTTCACGATCAAAGGAAATAGTTTCATCTGAATCGCTGCGTTCAATTGTAGGACGTGGTAATGGATGTCCAGCCGCATCACTATGGGTAATAACACCAAGGCGACGAGCCACATAAATACTACCTAAGAAGATAACGAGTACTAATGCGATACCAATCCAAGCATTGACCTCTGCTACGATGACGGATACGCCACCAAAGAGAGCCGTTACAGCATACATCATTAGCACCGCTTGCTTTTGAGATAAGCCTTGTGCTAACAAACGATGATGCACATGGCCTTTATCAGGCTTGAAAATTGGACGACCGCTAATTTTACGGCGTACGATAGCAAATAATGTATCGAGAATTGGTAAGCCTAGCACGATTGCTGGTACTACTAATGCAATAGTAGCCGCTGTTTTAACAGCACCCATTACAGAAATAGCTGCTAAAGTATAACCGAGGAGCATAGAACCCGTATCACCCATGAAAATTTTCGCTGGGTTAAAGTTATACCGCAAGAACCCTACTGTTGCACCTGCTAGTGCCAATGAAATACAGGCAAGGTCAGTTTGACCAAGTTGTAATGTCATAGCACAAACAGCAATACAAGCAATAAAGGAAATACCTGCTGCCAAGCCATCAAGTCCATCGATAAGGTTTACGATATTCGTAAAGCCTACAATCCAGAAAATAGTCAATGGAGCAGCCCAATATTTAAGATATACTACACCACCCCAAGGAAGGTTGATAAAGTCTACGCGAATATCGTAAGCTACCAAAATAGCTGCTGCTATAATTTGGCCCATCAACTTAGTCTTTGGCTCAATTTGTTTAATATCGTCCCAAATGCCAACAAGCACAAGGATAACGGTACCAAGTACAAAGCCAAATAGTTTATGGTCATGTGGGATAGATCCATTAAAGAGGACCGACCCGACATAACCGAGAAAGATTGCTAACCCACCAAGTCGTGGAATAGCACCATGATGTACCTTGCGGGCATCAGGTTTATCTATTGCCCCAACAGCAACGGCAAAGCGTTTCACCAAAGGGGTAAGTGCAAAGGTTATGACGAGCGCCAGAGCAAAGGCCCATACATAATCGAGCACATAATCACTCATAAGACACCTCCAACAACTGGGTTAAAACAATATTAGTTCGTTAAGCTACGAATAGGTGCAGGAATACGGCCACCACGTGCGATGAACTCAGCTGCACTATATGGACTCACTTCAATAATTGGAGCATAGCCTAACAAGCCACCAAACTCAACAACCTCGCCTACTGTTTTACCAGGTACAGGAATTACACGAACCGCAGTTGTCTTATTATTAATCATACCAATAGCAGATTCATCAGCAATGATTGCAGAAATTGTATCTGCTGTTGTGTCTCCAGGAATAGCAATCATGTCAAGGCCCACAGAACATACGCATGTCATAGCCTCTAATTTATCGAGGGATAAACTGCCACAAGATACGGCATCAATCATACCAGCATCTTCAGATACTGGAATAAATGCACCACTGAGGCCGCCTACGTGAGAGGATGCCATAAGACCACCTTTTTTCACCGCATCATTAAGTAATGCAAGTGCCGCAGTCGTACCATGACAACCACAAGATGACAAGCCCATTTCTTCGAGAACGTGAGCAACAGAATCGCCTACCGCTGGTGTTGGCGCCAAGGACAAATCGATAATGCCGAATGGTTTACCAAGACGACGAGATGCCTCTTGTGCTACTAATTGGCCTACACGAGTAATTTTAAAAGCAGTGCGTTTAATCGTTTCTGCTACAACGTCAAAGGACTGACCACGCACAGACTCAAGTGCGTGTTTTACAACGCCTGGACCAGATACGCCTACAGAAATGGCACTATCACCTTCAGTTACACCAAAGAAGGCACCCGCCATGAACGGATTATCCTCTACAGGGTTACAGAAAATAACGAGCTTAGCACAACCAAGCGCATCATTATCCTTTGTAAGTTCTGCTGTTTTCTTAACGATGATACCCATGTCGCGAACTGCATCCATGTTGATCCCCGTTTTAGTAGAGCCCACACCTACAGAGCTACATACGATATCTGTAGTTGCCAGCGCTTCTGGGATGGAATCAATCAAAATGCGGTCAGCCCGTGTAGCACCTTTTGTTACAAGAGCAGAGAAACCGCCGATAAAGTTTACACCTACTGTTTTTGCAGCGCGATCCATCGCTTCTGCAATAGGAACATAGGATGTTAAATCACTACCACCAGCCACTAATGAGATCGGTGTTACAGAAATACGTTTGTTAATGATAGGAATACCAAACTCGCGCTCAATATCCTCACCAGTAGACACAAGGTGCTCTGCTTCTTTCGTAATGCGATCATAAATGCGATCACACAACTCTTTACCAGAGCTAGATGCACATTCAAGCAAGCTAATACCCATTGTAATGGTACGTACGTCAAGCTTGTTATCATGAATCATCTGATTCGTTTCTAAAATATTGTCGATAGATAACATAGTGCCTCCTATCCTACACGGTGCATGCTTAAGAAAATATCAGCATGTTGTGCACGGATTTCAACACCAAGTTCTTTACCGAGTGCATTCAAAGCATCTTGAATAGATGTCAAATCTTTCACATCTTCAGACTTTGTTTCACACATCATAATCATATTGAAAACGCCATCAAGAATGGTTTGATTTATAGACATAATGTTTACGCCGTGGTTAGCAAGTACAGTACTAACCCCTGCAATGATACCAACGCGGTCAACGCCGACAACGGTAACAACTAATTTCATAACATCACCTTTTCTGAGCACTACAAACTATTTGACCCATATAGGGTATTCAATAAACTATATTAATATATTATATCACATTTATTATTTTTCTACGGTGAAATCTTCATGAGTTTTCATGTAAAAATAGTATTTTACACTTCGTCGGATAATGCAGCCGTTACGATAGCCTCTCCTGCTGTCAATAACGCGACTAAACCTTTATCCCCTTTATAGCTTTCACCATAGATTTTATACAAATCCTCTGTACCGGACGGACGCGCTACAAACCAACCTGTTTCAGTTTCTACGCGAACCCCATCGATGGGCATATCCTTGTATAAGGATGTAGTGCGTATATTAGTAATAGGGTCTCCATCTACCTCTGTAGCCGTAATGGAACTTGCATTCAACTGTTTCAACTTGGCCTTTGCCGCCTTTGTACAAGCCGCATCAATGCGACCAAATCGTGGGTCACCACAACCTTCAACAATATTATTGTAGAGGCGATCAACAGTTGCGCCCATAACGGCATACATTTCCATTGCTAGAAGCGCCATTACCATGCCGTCTTTATCGGTAGTCCATACGGTGCCGTCCTTTTTAAGGAACGATGCGCCTGCAGATTCTTCACCGCCGATACCAATCTCACCATCAAATAATAAAGAGCTAAAATATTTAAAGCCTACCGGAACCTCATAAACCGGAATGTCTTTAACAGCCGCCCATTTATCAATCATAGTGGTACAAACAACGGTTTTACCTACCCCTTTATCTGTCCAACCACGGGTTGTAAACAAATAATCTGCAGCAACCGTAAGGAACGCATTAGGAGAAGCAAGTCCCTCTGCAGTAACGATACCGTAGCGATCATAATCAGGATCATTGCCAACAGCGAGATCATAATTGCCAATTTGTTTAGTTACATCCGCCAT
Source organism: Veillonella dispar (assembly GCF_937975875.1). Taxonomy (GTDB): domain Bacteria; phylum Bacillota; class Negativicutes; order Veillonellales; family Veillonellaceae; genus Veillonella; species Veillonella dispar_B. The sequence goes on from NZ_CALJSP010000114.1 coordinate 18,037, forward strand.
CGCATATTCAGAAGAACAATCCATACGCACCTTGCCATCATGGTCATAGGTCATAAAGCTAAAGGTTGGATCGTACTCATCATTGATAATATCCATATTAAGATTATACCGCTCTTTAATAGCACGCCAATAACCAAGGCCACTACCACCTAATGCATTGACAAGAACCTTAGGTTTAGCACTTTGAATGGCCTCCATATTAATAATGGAGGATAGTTCTTCAACATATAAGCCCTTATAGTCATAAGGCACCTGTTGGTCTGGTTCAATATTATCAATACTAATGCGTTTGAACCCTTCTAATTCACAATAAGCACGAACGTACTCATTGGCGCGGGTTTCAATCCATTTTGTAATCAACGTATCTGCAGGGCCACCGTTGGTAGCATTATACTTAATGCCCCCATTATCTGGAGGATTGTGAGATGGTGTAATAACGATACCATCTGCTTTTTTATCGTGACTTTCATTATATCGAATGATTGCACGAGACACAGATGGTGTTGGAACAAAGTCCATATCCGCATCAACCATGGCAGTCACACCATTACCAGCAAGTACCTCAAGCACTGTTACTAATGCAGGCTGAGATAAAGCATGTGTATCTTGGCCCACAAAAATGGGTCCTGTCGCACCAAATTGACCACGACCATCACAGATTGCCTGTGTAATAGCCGCTACGTGTAAATCCGTAAAGGTACCATTTAAAGAGGTACCACGGTGGCCTGATGTACCAAAGGATACGAGTTGTGTCGGATCAGTTACATCTGGCGCATTGTCAAAATAGGCATCTACCAGAGTTTGTACATCTATAATATCTTGTTCTTGTACAGGCGTACCTGCTAATTTATGAGCCATAGGAACCTCCTAATCTCAAATGTATATGTCATTCATAAAATATTATATTTACACATAATTAATATGAGATGACTAATGCTTACATTTTGAATTTTACTTTTCTGATTTTACATTTTGCTTTACTTAGCGATTATGTATAGTCTGTGTATTATCCTCTTGTGTGGTACTCTTATCTTTTAACTGTTCACACACTTCAGTAGGGATAATCGGTTGTGTAAAGCCTTGCCCAATGACCTCTTGCGCATCAGTTATTAAGATGAACACATTTGGATCCGCCTCTTGAATAACCTCTTTTAATTTATTTACTTGCAAGAGATTAACGGCTACCATAACGATTTGCTTCGGCGTCCGCGTATAAGCACCAATGCCATTAATGATAGTTGCGCCACGACCAACCTTATTGATGATGCATTCACAGACCTCATCAGTACGATAGGTAATGATGAAAGCAACCTTCCGCTGATTAAAGCCGATAACCACCTTATTCGTAATGATGGTATACACATAGACACTAATAAGTGTGACCGCTACGGCTTCAAGGCCAACAACACCAATTGCAGCAACAAGGATAGCACAGTTTATGGCACTATTAATGGACCCCATTTGAAGTCCATAATATTTGCGTACAATGAGTGCAATAGGATCAAGCCCACCTGTGTTACCGCCTACGCGGTACACAATGCCAAGACCTACACCAGTAGTAATACCAGCCATCATGGAACTCAACAAAGGATCCTTAATAATCATGTCATATTGCAAGAAGTTAAATAAATCAACCATCCAAGACAGCATCAATGTGCCATACAAGGTTTTGATAACAACACGGGTGCCCAGCCACTTCCAAGCAGCCCAGAATATAGGAATATTTAAAATCATATTCCAAGAACCAACAGATAAGCCCGTTAAATAATACAAAATCAAGCCTACCCCACTAATACCAGTACTCACCAATTTGTGTGGCAATACAAAGGCATCAAGGCCGGCACCAAATATGGCACATCCAAGAATGACCATAAGGCTTTCATAGATAACACTTCTATACTTAGCGAACATAGCTTCCTCCAAATTGCCATTTCACTATAAATATTCTATAATGAACTAACTAAAACATACGCTATTTACAATACATTTAGTAATAAAACAATATGCGTATACAAATTCATCATAAACCACTTAATGGTTATTTTCAATCACTTTATAAGAGTATAAAATAAACATATAAATTGCATATATTCTGTATGTTACAAACGAGGCTATCATGAGTAAAAGTTTTGAGCAACTCGGTTGCAGTAAAATCAATATTGGACTTGCCATTACGGGCAAGCGTGAAGACGGATATCACGATATCGACTCTATCTTCCAATCCATTCGCCTTAGCGACTCCATTTATTTTGCGAAGCATCATTCCGTAGTTTTCTCCGGTGGCGCTCCAGAATTACCTGAGTATATGCAAAAATTAGTTACTTATGGTGAAGAAAATCTTGCCCTCAAAGCATTACGGGCAATACAAGCTTATACCGGTTGCAAAGCGGGAGCTGCCATTCACCTATTAAAACGAGTACCTATTCAAGCCGGTCTTGGCGGTGGGAGTGCTGATGCGGCTGCTATGTTAGTAGGTCTCAATCGATTCTGGGACTTACGACTCACCCAAGAGGAACTTTTACAAATCGGTGCTACTCTTGGATCCGATGTGCCATTCCTATTGCAAGGTGGTACAGCACGTGGCACGGGGCGTGGTGAAATATTAACATACGGAAAATCTCCAGATCCACATTGGTTATTGCTAGTAAAGCCAAAGGTATCTGTATCAACTGCAGCTGCTTATGGTCGCTTCACGAATAAGTCCGTAGCAACAAAACAAACCATCGATACAGTCCAACAACACCTAGAAAATAATGACTTAAAATCAGCATTCCTTACTAGTGCTAATACATTTGAAGAACTACTCTTCCCTGACCATGAAGAACTTGTCATTTGTAAAGAATTCTTCACTAGTCGTGAATATCCAACGATTATGACCGGTAGTGGTCCTACAATGGTGGTATTGCTGGATAAACCAATGGAAGCATTACAACTGCAAGAAGAGATCAAAGCAGCAGGCCATGATTGGCTATCGCTCATTACAAAAACATGTACACAGGAGGACTTACCATGACAAAACGGTTACAACCAATACGCCTCGATGCGTATAAACCTCTACGCGAAGTCGTAAGTGAAACATTACGTCAAGCCATTCAAGACGGCGTGTTAAAACCAGGCGAACGCCTTATGGAAATTCCTCTAGCTGAAGAACTCGGTGTGAGCCGTACACCAATTCGCGAAGCCATTCGTAAGCTTGAGCTCGAAGGCTTTGTTGTTATGGTTCCTCGCCGTGGCACATACGTAGCCAATATATCGTTAAAGGATATTACTCAAGTATTCGAAATTCGGTCTGCCCTCGAAGAACTCGCAGCAGGCCTTGCAGCAGAACGTATCACTGCAGAAGAAATCGAAACATTAGAACGAATGCTCGTAGAGATTGGCGATCATATGGAAAACAAGGACATGGAATCCGTCGTAGCAGCAGACGTAGAATTCCACGAAGTATTATACCGTGCCTCTCGTAACGAACGACTTGCAGACATCGTGCACAACTTGCGCGAGCAAACTTACCGTTTCCGTAGCTTCTCCATGAATCAACCGGGTCGTCTTAGAAAGACATGGGAAGAACATCGCCAACTCGTAGAAGCTATCGCCTCTCATAACGCAACACAAGCTCGTAAATTGGCTCAGATTCACATGGAACACTCTGAACAGACCTTATTAAAAGGTATGGAAGAATCTCAAGAGTTTATCAAGGCATAAGGAATCTCCTTACCTATAATAGAACAATAAATGACTAACAAATCTCTCACGTTTGTGAGGGATTTTTATTTTACAGACTCTATAGAAATTGATACAATAACATCAATAACTATATAGAATTATTTTATATGAAAGGGGCTTTTTTATGGAAGCAATGCTCAACGATGCTATATCCACCATAAATGGCTATTTATGGAGCTATTTCATCATCTTTATCCTCATCGGCGCAGGTCTCTTCTTTACGATGACAACGAATTTTGTACAAATTCGGATGATCAAAGAAATGATTCGTCTTGTAATCAGTGGTGCTGGTAGTTCTACTGAAAAAAATCACGTGTCCTCATTCCAAGCATTCTGTGTTAGTACCGCATCCCGTGTTGGGGTTGGTAACATCGCAGGTATCGCCATTGCCGTTGTTCTCGGCGGTCCTGGTGCGGTCTTCTGGATGTGGGTTATTGCACTCATCGGTGCTGCTACAGGTTTTATCGAATCTACATTGGCGCAAATCTACAAGGAACCTGTTGCTAAAGGTGGCTTTTACGGTGGTCCAGCTTACTACATTCGCTATGGTTTAAACAACAAAGCATTATCTGTTTTGTTCGCCATTTTAATTAGTATTACATATGGTTGGATTTACAACTCTGTACAAGCTAACACATTGGCTGCATCTCTCCAAGTATTCAACTTCGATGTATCCTATACTGGCGCTGTAGTAGCAATTCTTCTTGGCATTATCATTTTCGGTGGCATTAGCCGCGTTGCTAAAGCATCTGAAATCATCGTTCCAATCATGGCGGTTCTATACATCGCTACTGCATTATTCGTAGTAATTATGAATATTACTCAATTCCCACATGTAATCTACACTATTTTCTCTTCCGCTTTTGAACCTGTAGCAGCAGGCGGTGGCTTGCTAGGCGCCACTGTAATGAATGGTATTAAACGTGGTCTATTCTCCAACGAAGCCGGTGAAGGTTCTGTGCCTAATGCAGCGGCTACTGCAGCTGTTAACCATCCTGTTGAACAAGGTCTTGTACAAGCATTCGGTGTATTCCTTGATACATTTATCATTTGTACAGCTTCAGCATTCATTGTACTCATGGTTGGCGACTATAGCACAACAGGTTTAACTGGTGTTGCTCTAGTACAACATAACCTCGAACAACAACTTGGTTCTTGGGCACCAACAGCGGTAGCAATCTTTATCGTAATGTTCTCCTTCAGTTCCTTAATTGGTAACTATTACTATGGTGAAATTAACATTAGCCACTTAACAGAGAAGAGATTTTATCTTCATTTGTTCCGTATCGGTGTAATTATCATGACATTCGTAGGCTCTATTGCCTCCCTTGATTTAGTATGGAATTTAGCCGATTTATTCATGGCTTTCTTAGTATTAACTAATATTAGTTCCATCGTACGTATGGGTCGTACTGCAGGTCTTGCTCTTGAAGACTATATTAAACAACGCAAGGCAGGCATCGAAACACCTGTATTTAACCGTTCTGTTCTTAATCATACATACGGTATCGTATGGTGGGGTGACGGTCAAACTACAGACTCTTCTGTACCTCCTACTCCAGTGGAAGCTACAATGGAAAAATAAAATATATTCTCTTTAGAGATCGGTGAAAGTATATTTCATCGGTCTCTTTTTATTTTTGTAAAAGTATCCATTTATACTGTAAAAACTACAATTTATATCTAACTCTTCGAGTGACTATTATCACAGTAAACATCTATATTCTATACACTTTTTGAACATTAAAAACTATAGAATATATTTATAAAATTAGAAAGGGTATTCTGTATACAATGTCGAATACTTCAGTATGTGTAAAATTAGCAAGACTTCATTTAATCTTATATACAGGAGGTCATTATTATGAGCGGTTATAATCCTTATGAAAACATGCTAAATACGTTAGATGTAGCAGCCGAAAAGCTCGGCTATACTCGTAGTGAATACGAAGTATTACGCCATCCTGAACGGGAACTAAAAGTAGCTGTACCACTTCAACTAGATAATGGTGAAGTTCGCGTATACGAAGGCTATCGTTGCCAACACTCCACATTGCGTGGTAGTGCTAAAGGCGGTCTCCGCTTCCATCCAGACTCCGATGAAAACGAAGTTCGTGCATTGGCTGCTTGGATGACTATTAAAAATGCTATCGCTAACATCCCTTACGGCGGTGGTAAAGGCGGTATCAAAGTTGATCCTAAAACTTTGAATCCTCGCGAATTAGAACGCTTAACTCGTAACTTTGTACGTCGTATTGCGCCAATCATTGGTGTTAATACTGACGTTCCAGCTCCAGACGTAAATACAAACTCTCAAATCATGAGCTGGATCGCTGACGAATACAGCACATTAAAAGGTGAATGGAGCCCTGGTATCGTTACTGGTAAACCTATCGAAGTAGGCGGTTCCTTAGGTCGTAACGAAGCGACTGGCCGCGGCTGTCTCATCGCATTGCAAAGCTATCTCGCTAAGAAAAACTTAGATATCAAAAACCTTACTGTAGCAGTTCAAGGCTTCGGTAACGTAGGTTCCGTAGGTGCTCGTCTCATTGCACAAGCAGGCGCTAAAGTTGTTGCTATTGGCGATGTAAGCGTTAACATCTACAACCCTAACGGTCTTGATGTTGAAAAAGCATACGAATATGCTAACTCTCATGGTCGTTCCCTTGAAGGTTACAGCGAACCAGGCATGACTACAATTGGTGCCCAAGAATTATTGGCTCAACCAGTTGATGTATTGTACATGGCAGCTCTTGAAAACCAATTGAACAAAGACAACATGGAAAATATCCAAGCTAAAATTATCTTGGAAGGTGCTAACGGCCCTACTACTAATGATGCAGATAAATACTTCTATGAAAAAGGTATCGACATCATCCCTGACGTTCTTGCAAACGGCGGCGGCGTAGTTGTATCCTACTATGAATGGGTCCAAAACAAAGCTAGCTTCTACTGGACTGAAGAAGAAGTTAATGAACGGTTAACTAAGAATATGCAAAATAGCTTTGAAGCAGTTTGGGAAATGCAACATAAATACAATGTACCACCTCGTCAAGCAGCGTACATGGTTGCCCTTGAACGCCTCGTAGTAGAAACTAAATGGCGCGGCTACAACTGCTAATACTTTCAACCTCCATAACATTTAGCCATAAAAAAGGCGTAAGCTCATATCGAGCTTACGCCTTTTTGTTTGACTATAAATCTTTTTATTTGAAAGCACCTAACAAAGCAGCCATGCTAGGACGGCTGATCAAAGCTTTCACTAAAACAGAACCAAGAACGGCTGGAATTGTTTGACCTACGATGAGATTCAATACCAATGGCCAGTATGGAAGGCCTAGTAATGGGCTGAGCCATAATGGTACACATAGGGCTGGCACAAAGATGATTGGCAAAATTGCCCACCAAGCACTGAGGCCCATCTTGCGCATGCAAACGATGATACCTGTTGTTAAGATACCAACGCCAAAGCCACCTACCATGTCGAGGATCCCAAGACCGCCGAATAGGAAGTTAGAAATGAGGTTGCCAATCCCCATGGGAATCACCAAGAACGGAAAGGCATAAGCAAGTGCATATAATGATGTTGCTATACGAATTTGATACGCCCCGAAGGAAACGCTTTGCGTTAAATAGAGTACAACGATGTACAATGCCACAACCATGGCAGAAATAGTCAATTTACGTGTAGTAATCATAACACTCACCTCCTCAAATAAAAAAAGCATGGCAAAACTACCATGCTATAAATGCTTATGAATTTCCGTAGTTTTGTTTAGAGACAGGATGGTTTCAAACTGTCTTATTTAGTTGTCGCCTTTAGGCAGTTCTAATATTAACATATATCTAATATTTTCGCAATCAATTTGGTTGTAGGCGGACTTATATGTAAATCTACTATTAGTGTTAAGTTGGTAAGGACGGGGTGTCAGGAGATACCTTTCCTCATCGCTCCACTGGCTATACGGTCATCGGCCTGGGGCCTCGACCTGCCAAAGTCGCTCTTTGAAAAGGTATCTCCTGCCACTGCGAATTTAGCAAATCAACAAATGAGCTAATATTAGCGACGTAGAAGTCCGCCTCAAGGCAAACATAGTATCTTATCTATTAGTATATATAGCAAAGTAGCCGCCTAAAAGGCGACTACTTGCCTAAGCCAGTTTATAGGTATTATAGATCCGATTATTATAGAGCAGGGTCTTTAACGCCGTTTGCTTCAAAGGCGGCTTGTCGATCGATGCAGGTGCCACAGTGTCCACATGGTTTGTCGCCGCCTTCGTAGCAGGACCATGTTAGGTGGTATGGTACGCCGAGTCGTAGGCCTTCTTTTACGACGTCTGCTTTGTTATGGTTGATGAATGGTGCTTCTAAGGAGCATTCTTTGCCGGATCCTTCGAAGATAGCATCGCCCATGGATTTATAGAAGTGTTCTGTACAGTCTGGGTATGCGTTACCAGCCGCATCATCGCTATGGGCACCATAGTAGATATAGCCGCAGTCTAGAGATAAGGCTAAGGAAGCCGCCGCAGATAGGAATAGACCATTTCTAAATGGCACATAGGTACTAACCGTACCTTCTCCTTCTGTTTCTTGTTGTTCCTTGTATGAACCTTGAGGTATTGCCTCTGTGGATTGGGTCAATAAAGAGCAATTGCTGAAGGCAAACAATTTAGTGACATCCATCGTTTTACCTTCAATTCCATAATAAGCGAGAATAGATGTAGCAGCCTCTAGTTCTTTACTATGTTTTTGACCATATTGAATGGATAACGGCACTACATTGTCTTTGCCAAATCTTTCAATAGCTAGCGCTAAACATGTAGTACTATCTACCCCACCACTGAATAAGACAACAGCCTTTTGTTTTTGTGCCATAAGGTCTCCTTTCACCTATTACAACAGCCCCATCCTAAGATGAGGCTGTAGATTATACTTTCAATATATTATAAATCGATATCTAATTCTACTGGGCAGTGATCAGAGCCAAAGATTTGTTGGTGAATTTTAGCTTCTTGAATTTTGTCGTCAAGACGTTTAGAGGTGATGAAATAGTCAATTCTCCATCCCGTATTTCGTTCACGAGCCTTGCCCATATAAGACCACCAGCTATATTCCTCAATAGCATCTGGATACAGGTGACGGAATGTGTCTGTAAAACCAGCACCTAATAGTTCGGTCATTTTTGCACGCTCTTCATCAGAGAACCCTGCATTTTTACGATTTGTCTTAGGATTTTTAAGGTCGATTTCTTGGTGAGCCACGTTAAGGTCACCACAAAGAATAACTGGTTTTTTCTTATCTAATTCAAGCAAATAGTTGCGGAATGCATCTTCCCAAGTCATGCGGTACTCAAGACGAGCCAATTCACGTTGGCTATTTGGCGTATAGCAGCATACTAAATAGAAATTGTCATATTCAGCAGTAATAACACGGCCCTCTTGATCGTGTTCTTCAATGCCGATACCATTAGTTACGGATAACGGTTTAATGCGCGTGAATACAGCCGTACCACTATAGCCTTTTTTCACAGCACTATTCCAATATTGCTCATAACCTGGCAATTCCAAAGAAATTTGATCAGGTTGCAATTTCGTTTCTTGTAAACAGAAAATATCTGCATCCAGTTCGTTAAAGGATTCCATAAATCCTTTTTTTACAGCCGCACGAAGGCCGTTTACATTCCAAGAAATTAATTTCAATGCTTACTCCTTATTCTAATAGTGCTTTTACATACCAATATAGATTGTGAAAGCCTCTATTTCAACAATTTTCTTATATTTCAAAAATATTCTTATTTATACTAGCAATTATAGTATGTTATACAGTTTAGCCAGAAAGTTATACATTACTATTGTTTGTGTTTCTTTGCATGTCTTGCTTCCGCACGAGCCTTTCGAGCGTTTTCGTTTGCTTTAAGATCACTTTCACGTTTTTCACGGAAATAATTTGCTGCTGTAGACAAAACGAGAATTACCAATACAGTCACATTAAACATGCCTGGACCGAAGGTATAGATGTGATAACACAAATAGCCAAAAGCAACTATGGTTAGTAAATGTTTCAAAGTATTCATTTGGCCTCCTGTATTATCTTAATGTTTCTACACCAGTCTTAAGTGGGAAGCCATCATAGGTTACCCAGTCACTAGAGCTACCAACATATAATGCGGACTCTAAGCCAACTTCGCTCATAGTTAACAATGCATTACAAGCTGTAACACCAGAACCACAATACGTTACAACAGGTCTATTTTGATAAATTTCATTATAATACTCAGCCTCTAAGTCTTTCACAGGCTTCGGACCATCGATTGTATAGCCACTTTCATAAAAATGATTAACAGCACCAGGAATATGACCTGTCATGCCATCCATCGTATCTACTTGAGATCCATCATAGCGGAAAGGCGCACGAGCATCGATGATAACATGGTCACCCGTTTCACTAGCCTTGAGAACCTCATCACGACTCATAACCATATGCGTTTGTAATTCATAGTTGAAAACAGACGGTTCTACAGGCAACGGAGTTGGTTCTTTAGTTAGAACATGACCTTCCTTAATCCAGCGTTCAACACCGCCAGACAATACGCGTACATCCGTTAAACCCATGTAGCGCAACGTCCACCATAAACGTCCCGCCAAGAAAAGCCAAGAGTCATATACAACAACCTTGGAATCACGAGTGATCCCGTAAGACTCAAAAGTATGAGCCAAACGCTCCATATCTGGTAATGGATGACGACCGCCATGCTCACCTACAGGGCCTGTTAAATCCTTATCTAAATCTACAGGAAAAGCCCCCTTAATATGACCTTGTTTATAATCTTGATAGCCTCGAGCATCTAAGATGATAACCTCATCGAGACAAGATAGTAATTCTTTAGGAGTGA
>NZ_CALJSP010000115.1:0-14510 GCF_937975875.1 Veillonella dispar
GAGCGCCTGCCTTACAAGCAGGATGTCGGCAGTTCGATCCTGTCATCGTCCACCAACGTAAGCGGTTATCTTCGGATGACCGCTTTTTTGTTATAGAAATAAAAAGTAAGAGTACAACTGTAGTAGTTGTACTCTTTGCACTTTATGTACTTTATGTACTTTATATAGTAGTTGTTGTTCTTTATGTAGCAGTTGGATTCTTAGTATTTAACGCGGCGCGTACATGATAATATAGACACCTACAAGACATACGAGACCGCCGATGATATCATATGTGTCTGGTCGTAAACCATCGATGAGCCAACCCCATAGGATGGAGAGGGCGATAAATACGCCACCGTAGGCTGCGTAAACTTTACCGAAGCTTGCTTCCGGTTGGAACGTAGGGATGATGCCGTATAAAAATAGGATGATGGCACCGGCCAGTAAATAGACAGGACTTTTATCGTCACGCATATAGAGCCATACTAAATAACCGCCACCAATTTCGGCTAAGCCGGCCAAGATAAAGAAGAAAATAGATAAAAGCATAATTACCTCGCTATATTAATTGAAATCTATTCTCTATTTTACAACTTGTGATAGTAGAGAGCAATTATTTTTAACATAATAAAAACCTCGTACACCTAAAGGTATACGAGGTTATGTTCGTTCTTATAAACGTGCTGGTGATTCGCTTTGTACATAGTCCATAAAGGTATGCATTGTTTCGGATTTAGAGTTATTCTTCTTGAATGCGAAGCACACTTGTAGTTTAAATGGTTTTTCTAAAGGTATGAAGCCATCATTGATATTTAAAGAATTTAAGATTTGGCGTGCTACGATGCAGCCAGATTTATTTTTTTTGCAGTAGTCGATCATTGTATATGGGTTGGATAAACGGCTGCCTCTAATATGTAGGTTTTGTTGGCCGTTACCCACATAGTTTTTCAATGTGCGATACATAAAGTACTTAGGTGGATACATAAGCAACGGTTGTTGCTGAATTGCTTTCAAACTAGCAACTTCCATACCATCGATAATGTTTGGAGCATAGTATACGAATTCGTCCTCCCGAAGGGCCGTAGATTCATAGGCTGACATATCTTTGTTGTTTGGTAAGTAGAGGAGAGCGATGTCAATACGATTTTCGCGTAAGTCGAGCATCAATTCTTCTTCTTCCATGTCGTAAATGCTAACTGAAAACTCAGGATGGTTTTGGAAGAAGTGAGATACATAGCCATTAAGACGGATATCACCTAAACTACGCAAGACACCAATATTTAAGATCGGACGCTCTACCTTGCTGGCTAAACGAATCGATTGGATAGCGCGTTCCAATGTGTCAAGAACTTGCTCTGCTTCTGGTAGGAATAATTCGCCTTCAGGCGTTAAACGGCTACCTCTTGTAGAACGGGAGATTAATTTCACACCAACTAAACGCTCTAATTTTTTCATTTGAGCGCTGAAAGCTGATTGTGTAATATTCATAGATTGTGCAGCTAATGTAAAGCTTCCTGTTTTATTATAGGTAATAAAACTTTGTAGCTCTTGCATTGTAGGTAACTCTTTCATAGTATTCCCCCAATATTGACATAAAACTCCAATGATACCTATTACCTTTCTTACTCATATTGTAGCATACTATAATTGTTTTTTCATCTAAATCTATAAAATATGATGAAGCATGCACAATCGATATAGTGAGCAATATTATCGTAAAAAATCGTGATAAATAAATGCGATTATGCACTTATTTCAATGACTTTCACAATTATCAATAATTGACATAAGTAAATGAAAATGATATTATACATGAGTACCTTTATGTGTAGGTACAAGTTTATATTAATCTTATGAGGTGATAATCACATGGCAACGAGAAGAGAGGCTCGATTCAAACTTTGTCGTCGCTTTGGTGTGAACGTATTCGGTCACGCAAAAGCCTTGAATCGCGTCAAAAAAGACCAACGTCAGAAAAAAATGTCTGAGTATGGCACACAATTATTAGAAAAACAAAAAGTTAAAGCTTACTACAACTTGCTAGAACGCCAGTTCGTACGCTATTATGATAAAGCGAAAAAAATGCAAGGTGTTACAGGTCAAAACATGTTGATCCTTTTGGAACAACGTCTTGATAACCTTGTATATCGCATCGGTTTCGGTAACTCCATTCGTCAAGCTCGTCAAATGGTAAACCATGGCCACATCTTGGTAAACGGTCGTCGCGTAGACATTCCTTCCTTCTCCTGTAAACCAGGCGATGTAATCGAATTGCGCGAAGCATCTCGTGACAACGAAATGTTCAAAATTAACTTCCAAGAACTTCGTTCTTTCGAACTTCCTTACATTGAAAAAGACTTGGAAGGCTTCAAAGCTACATTCACTCGTCTTCCTCAACGTGAAGAACTTCCTATCGAAGTTAACGAAACACTTATCGTCGAATTGTACTCCAAATAATTTGGCGCTTATGGGAAAACCACTCAGAATTGGGTGGTTTTTTCTTTATGACATGTCACTGTTAAAGGGCTATAACAGTGTAAAAAACAATTGACATAGAACACCAAAATCTGTATACTATTTTGAGTAAGCTTTAGTCGTGTTTCCATTAGCCCCGGAAGCAAAGGACAAGCTGATTTTGGTAGAATTATGACGTTATTAGGAGGATATGCAGCATGAAAACTACATTTATGGCCAATCCGAACACAATCGAACGGAAATGGTATGTTGTTGACGCTGAAGGTAAAACTTTAGGACGCCTTGCTGCCGAAGTTGCAAAAGTTCTTCGGGGCAAAAATAAACCAACTTTCACACCACACGTAGACACTGGTGACCATGTGATCGTTGTAAACGCAGAAAAAATTCGCGTAACTGGTAAAAAATTGGAACAAAAGGAATACTTCCGTCACTCTGGTTACCCAGGTGGTTCCCGTTTCACTAAATTGTCCATGATGCTTGAAAAACAACCTGAACGTGTTGTTGAAATGGCAGTTCGTGGTATGCTTCCAAAAAACAAATTGGGTGCACAACAATACCGTAAATTAAACGTATACGCTGGTCCTGAGCATCCACATGCAGCTCAAAAACCAGAAGTATTAGAAATTTCCGTACGATAATCTAGAGGGAGGAACATATAATGGCAGTAGCACAATATTACGGCACTGGTCGTAGAAAATCTTCCGTTGCTAGAGTTCGTCTGGTACCGGGCACAGGTAAAATCACTGTTAACAAACGTGAACTTAATGAATATTTCGGTCGCCAAACTTTGGAATTGATCGTAAAACAACCTTTGAACTTGACTAACACAGTTGAACAATACGATGTAATCGCAACTGTAGCTGGTGGCGGTCCTTCCGGTCAAGCTGGTGCAATTCGTCACGGTATCTCCCGTGCGTTATTGGACGTAGATGGCGAACTTCGTCAATCTTTGAAAAAAGCTGGCTTCTTGACTCGTGACCCACGTATGAAAGAACGTAAAAAATACGGTCTTAAAAAAGCCCGCAAAGCAAGCCAATTCTCCAAACGTTAATATTTGGAAAACAGGTTATTACACCTGCAGACAATGTCTGCAGGTGTTTTTTTATACTATGATTAATATAATATTGTCGTTAGAGTGGAAAATTATTTTTACGTTTACATCTATATTTAATTCCCCTATAATAGAGATATATCATCGAATTTTTTCGAATATAGATTTTCATATAGGAGAACTCATATGATTTATAATACAATTCAGTACGTAGTAGATAATGGTATCGGTACGTTGACATTTAATCGGCCTACAGTGGCGAATGGTTTTAATATCGAGATGTGCAAGGAAATCCTTGAGGTTTTAGATAACGCACATAATGATGAAAGTGTTCGTGCTTTGCTCATCAATGCTGAAGGTAAGGTATTCTCTGCTGGTGGCGATTTAACAGAAATGGAACGGGCTGTAAATGATGGTGATACAGAGTCTTTATTTGAAATTGTTGAACTAGTAGCTCAAATTTCTATGGCTATGAAACGCTTACCTAAACCTGTTATCATGAGCCTTCAAGGTGCTGCAGCAGGTGCGGCGTTCAACATGGCGTTAGCTGCAGACTTTGTTGTAGCGGCTAACAATGTACGCTTTATCCAAGCTTTCGTAAACGTAGGTCTTGCTCCAGATGCAGGTGGTTTGTTCTTGTTAACTCGTTCCATTGGTATGAACCGTGCTATGCATATCGTTATGACTGGTGAAGCCGTATCTGCTGAAAAAGGTAAAGAACTTGGCTTTGTATATAAAGTTTGTGAATTAGAAGATCTAGAAACTGCTACAAGACGTCTTGTAGAGAAATTAGCAAAAGGTCCTGCACAATCTTACCGCGTTATGAAAGAAATGATGTGGAATAGCTTCTTATCTGGCTGGGAAGAGTACAAGAAGTTTGAAGTAGAAAATCAATGCTCCTTAGGTCTTTCTGAAGACTTTAAGGAAGGCGTACGCGCATTCACTGAACGTCGTCGCCCTAAATTTGGTCAAAAATAATAATTATTCTCTTGTAATTCTTTGGAATATCATGTATTTTATAAGCAGTTACTAATATAATTCGAACCGATGTGGCTCTATATATTGAGTTACATCGGTTTTTGCTTTCATAAAAAAGCAAAAGTGTATATAATAGTACTATTATAATAGTTTTAGGAGGTCATTATTACATGGCTCAAGATACAATTAAATGTTATGACGGTCCTAGTGATGTAGTCCAAGCATTGGCGGAGGATTTTATTGATTTTACTAATGATGAAATTAGCCGTACTGAAACGTGCATCGTTGGTATTACTGGGGGTACTGTTATAAATGGTTTGTTAGAATTACTTAACTCTCCTGAATATATTGAGCGCCTTAATTGGGAACGGATATTCTTCTTGTGGACTGATGAGCGTTTCTTACCACAAGCGCATGAGGATAATTACTTCAATCGCGTAAAACCTCATTTGCTATGCAAGGCAAAGGGGGCTGCTCATTTCTTGCCAATTAATACGGATTCTAAAACCGTACATGAAGCGGCTGAAGAATATGAAAAAGAGGTTCGCAATGTCCTAAAGGCATGTAAAAAATCTGGTCTTGATTTAGCGTTGCTTGATTTAGGCGAGGATGGTCATACGGCAGGATTATTTGCAGGCTCTCACGCATTGCGTGTAGCTGATCAAGATGTAGTGGCCGTTGAAGATGGCAAGGTATGGGAACGCATTTCTATGACATTTTCTTTCCTAGCAAAATCTGATGCTGTCTGGTTTACTGTGACTGGTGAAAGCAAGCGAACTGCATTGACAAAGGTATTATACCAACGCGAAGATTACGAGGATTTAACGTGGGAAAAACGCATTGGTCGTACATTGCCTGGTGCTGTGCTTTCACAAGAAGCTGTGACCTGGTATGTGGACAAGGCAGCCTATAATGATGTACACTAAAAGATGTAAGTTTTAGTAAATATAAAGGAGATACATATGGGATCTATAGGAACACCTGAATTAATAGTTATATTAGTGATCGCTTTAGTTATCTTCGGACCTGGTAAGTTGCCTGAAGTAGGTAAAGCTATTGGTAAGGGCATCAATGAATTTAAAGATGCTATTTCCGGCCCTAAAAAAGCTGTTGATGAAACGAAAGAAGCCGTTAAAAAGGCGACTACTATCGACGTAACAGCAGGGGCCAAAAACGACGATAAACATAAAGAAGCTAATGATTAATAGGAGGTATCACTATGTGTAAAGATTGTGGTTGCGGTGAAGATAATGGTGTTGTAACAAAGGTATTTACTGTGCCTGGTATGATGTGCAATAACTGTAAAGAAACTGTTGAAGGTGCATCCCTTGGTTTACCTGGCGTTTTGAGCGCAGAGGTAAATTTGCCAGAGAAAACAGCGACTGTTTCTTTTGATCCAGCAAAAGCATCTGTTGAAGTTATTACAAAAGCTATTGAACGTACAGGCTTTGAAGTAGAAAGCGTTGCAGATGGTGTACAAGAACATAGTCATGGTTTACTAGGAACATTGAAACGTTTCTTCAAATAATCGAACCCATAGGGCTGTATTGAAACACTGTTTCGATGCAGCCTTTTTTCATAAAGAGGTAATAAAATGATACGCAAGTTTGATGCTAAAAATTTCAAGTGGGATGGCGTCGATACCTTGGTATATAAACAAGATGGTAGCCCTTTTAAAGATGTAACACGTCAAGTTTTATACGATGGGGCCTTTGATATTCCATGCCAATTCCGCTATTTTGAATGCTTGCCAGGTGGGTATTCTACGCTTGAATATCATGAACATACACATATGGTTATGATATTCCGCGGGAAGGGTCAAGTCTTATTAGGCGATGAAATCCATGATGTAGAAGCTGGTGATTTTATTGAAATTCCAGGCAAAACGATACATCAATTCCGGGCTAATAAAGGAGATTATATCGGGTTCCTTTGCTTAGTTAACCAAGATCGGGACAAGGTAAAATTATTAACCCCTGAAGAGATGGATACATTGCGCTCTAATCCGAAGATTAAAGAGTTTTTGGAAAGCTGTTAATTCATATGGCGGTTATGTGTGATGACCGCCATATAGTTTTTTATAATCAACAGTAACTATTGATATGTGTAGTTTGATAGGGAGGTTCTATGAATACCTTTACACGGGCCGCACTGACGGTACTGGTAGGACTTGTGATTTGGTTCTTGCCTCACACAGAGGCGATTAAGCCTGAAGGCTGGCATTTATTAGCTATCTTCACGGCTACAATTGTAGGTTTTATTTTACGACCTTGGCCAACAGGTATTATGGCACTCTTTGGTATTGTTGCGGCAGTAGCAACAAATTCTATTACCATGGTGCAAGCATTAGGTGGTTACGCTGAAGCCAATGTATGGCTTATCGTAGCAGCTGTATTCTTTTCTAGAGGCATTATTAATTCTGGCCTTGGTAAGCGTATCGCGTATACTTTGATTCGGTCCTTTGGTACTAGTTCCTTAAAGTTAGCTTATGCATTGGCTTGTACGGATCTTATTATTTCTCCTGCCACGCCATCTAATACGGCTCGTGGAGGCGGTATTATTTTCCCAATTGTACAAAACATTTCGTTAGCCTTTGATTCTGAGCCAAATGGTAGTACGGCACGTCGTATTGGGGCATACTTGATGACAACGGCTCATACGATAAACACCATTACTGTAACAATCTTCTTAACTGCTTGTAGTGGTAACTTATTGATTACATCCTTAGGTGCAAAATTATTTGGCTATGATATTTCATGGTGGGAATGGTTCCAAGCAGGTGTAATTCCTGGTGTAATTTGCATGATTTTGATGCCTTGGTTTATTTATAAAATCTATCCGCCTGAAATTAAGGAGACACTTCAAGCAGCGGTAATGGCCCAAAAAGAGCTAGATATACTAGGTCCTATTACAAAGGCTGAAATTTCAGTGGCTATTATTTTTGTACTTTGTATTTTGTTGTGGTCCACAGCGATTTGGACGAAGTTACATCCTACTGTAGTTGCTATGATGGGCGTACTTGCTTGTGTAGTTACAGGCTCCCTTACTTGGGAAGATATTCTAGGTGAACGCACAGGTTGGGATATTCTAATCTGGATGGGTACCCTCGTTGGTATGGCTGGTTTACTTGGCAAGCTTGGTGTTGTTGCAGTATTTGCTGATTTTGTAAGTCAACATCTTGTAGGTATTGATTGGTTCTGGGCATCCTTTATTATCTCTGCAACCTTTGTATACTCTCAATATTTCTTTGCCAGTGGAACAGCTCGTATTACAGCGTTATTCTCCGCCTTTGCAGCTATCTTGGTAGCAATGGGCGCACCAATTCCATTTACCATCTTGCTCTTTGGTTTGATGAACAGCCCTGGCTGTACATTAACACATTATAGTTCTGGTGTAACACCAATCTTCTTCGGTGCTGGTTATGTGCCGCAAGGAACATGGTGGCGTGTAGGTCTTGCCATTTCTGTAGTAAGTTTCCTTATTCACTTCTGGGGCGGCACCCTTGGCATGTGGCTATTCGGTATTCTATAATATTCAAAAATCCCTCACAGTAGTGGGGGATTTTTTGTTTGCGCTATCTGTTTAGTAGTTTGTTATCGTTTTATTTTCTATGTGTATTAGATAGGTAGTATATTATTGTTATTGCTATAGTTTTTATATATGGTAAACTTTAAAAATTTATATGATAAATCTATAGAATATTTATTGCACGACATTATATAAAGTGTTATTATTATTTTATGATTACAGATTACTTTAGGAGGAAACATGTTGGGTTTAGTCATTAGCTTGTTGATTATCGCGCTCGTCGTGATTATTAAAGACATTCGAATTATGAACAACAACTTAACAGGTTTTTGTCTTAGAAGTTCCACGAATGGTTTAATATACAATCAATAAGAATTGACTATACGGTTTGTTTCTTATGTGTATTTATTCCAAGGGATACATAGGTCGTTTATGTATATAGGAATTCTGTAAACAAAAGGAATATCATTTGTAAACTTTTAAGACGATTCATATGAATCGTCTTTTTTTATTCAGTTGAAAGGCATCCAAGTGGATACTTTCAAGAAAAGTGAGGAGATTAACATGAGTTGTAGAAGTGACAATTTAAAAACAGGCGTAGCACGTGCACCACACAGATCTTTGCTAAAAGCTCTTGGTTTTGTTGATGAAGAAATGGGCAGACCAGTCATTGGTATTGCGAACTCTTTCAACGAAATTATCCCTGGTCACGTGGGCTTGAAAAATATTGTACAAGCCGTAAAAGACGGCATTCGCAACGCAGGTGGTGTGCCAATCGAGTTCAATACAATTGGTATTTGTGACGGCTTGGCGATGAACCACATCGGTATGAAATACTCCTTGGTAACTCGTAATATCATCGCTGATTCCATCGAAGCAACAGCTATGGCAACACCATTTGATGCTATGGTATTCATTCCAAACTGCGATAAAGTAGTACCTGGTATGTTGATAGCTGCAGCTCGTCTAAACATTCCATCCGTATTCGTGTCTGGTGGTGCTATGCTTGCAGGCGTACATAATGGCAAAAAAATCGGTTTGTCTGATGTATTCGAAGCAGTAGGTAAACATCAAACTGGTGAAATGGGTGATGCTGAGTTATCTGAAATCGAAAATACAGCATGTCCTACATGTGGTTCTTGCTCTGGTATGTATACAGCTAATACAATGAACTGCTTAACAGAAGCTCTTGGTATGGGCCTTCCTGGTAATGGTACAATTCCAGCAGTATACTCTGAACGTTTACGTCTTGCTAAATTAGCAGGTATGCAAGCAGTAGAGGTATTGAAAGCAAACCTTCGTCCTAAAGACATTATGACACGCGAAGCCTTTGAAAATGCAGTAGCTCTAGATATGGCTTTGGGTGGTTCCTCTAATACAGCACTTCATTTGCCAGCTATCGCTCACGAAGCAGGCGTACCATTGTCCTTGGACGACTTCGATCGCATTGCACAAAACACACCTCAATTGTCTAAACTTTCTCCATCTGGTAAATACTTCATCGAAGACTTGTATGCTGCCGGTGGCGTATCTGCTGTGTTGAAACGTTTAGCCGAAAATGGTCGTTTGCATACAGCTTGCAAAACTGTAGCTCTTAAAACACAAGGTGAAATTGCAGAGGCTGCTCATGTAACTGATGAAGACGTTATTCATCCTTGGAATAATCCTGTTCATGAAACAGGTGGTATTGCCGTTCTTAAAGGTAACCTTGCTGTAGACGGTTCCGTTGTAAAAGCAGGTGCCGTAGATGAAGATATGCTTGTTCACTCTGGTCCAGCAAAGGTATTCAACAGCGAAGAAGAAGCTGTTGAAGCTATTACAGGCGGTAAAATCGTAAAAGGCGATGTGGTAGTTATCCGTTACGAAGGTCCTAAAGGTGGCCCTGGCATGCGCGAAATGTTAACACCAACATCCATGATTGCTGGTATGGGTCTTGATAAAGACGTAGCATTGTTGACTGACGGTCGTTTCTCTGGTGCTACACGTGGTGCATCCATTGGTCACGTATCTCCAGAAGCAGCAGCAGGTGGCACAATCGCCGTTGTTGAAGATGGTGATATCATCAACATCGATATTCCAAATGGTAAATTAGAATTGGCTGTATCTGATGAAGAAATCGCTCGTCGTAAAGCAGCATTGAAACCATTCAAATCCAATGTAACTGGATATCTTAAAAAATACGCTCTTCATGTATCCTCTGCAGCACAAGGTGCTATCGAAGTATTTGAAGACTAATAGTAGATTTTCATTAATACTAACTAGAGGAGATAGAGTACATGCATAAGTTGTATGATTTTATGGAGGCTCGTGAGCGATTAAGCACAATCACGGTGAAAACAAAATTGCTTCACAGTGATGTGTTCTCCGATGAAAGTGGCAATGATGTATATATCAAGCCAGAAAACTTGCAAATAACAGGTTCCTTTAAGGTTCGTGGTGCCTATAATAAAATTGCAAAATTAACAGAAGAAGAAAAGGCGCGCGGCGTTATTGCCGCATCTGCCGGTAACCATGCGCAAGGTGTAGCGCTTGCTGCAAAACGTCTAGGCATTAAAGCGACAATCGTTATGCCAAAACATACACCTCTCATCAAGGTTAATGCTACAAAACAATATGGTGCCGAAGTCGTTCTACATGGTGAGATTTATGATGAAGCTTACCAAAAAGCGATGGAATTACAACAAGAGCACGGCTATGTGTTCGTCCATCCTTTTGATGACGAAGATGTTATCGAAGGGCAAGGTACAATTGCATTAGAAGTTCTTGAGGAATTGCCTGATGCGGATGTATTGCTAGTTCCTGTTGGTGGTGGCGGTATTGTTTCTGGTATCGCAGCTGCTGCAAAATTAAAAAATCCTAGCATTAAAATTATTGGTGTAGAACCAGAAGGCGCGGCTAGTGCAATAGCTGCGTTAAAAGCAGATCATCCTGTACCACTTAGTGAGGTGGCAACTATCGCAGATGGTACAGCTGTACGTCAAATCGGCGAAACTACATTAAAATATATTAAGAAATATGTAGATGAAATTGTTACTGTCTCTGATTATGAATTGATGGAAGCATTTTTGTTGCTTGTAGAAAAACATAAGTTAGTCGCAGAAAACTCCGGTATTTTACCATTAGCAGGTCTAAAAAAATTAGACTGTAAAGGCAAAAAGGCAGTAGCCATTGTTAGTGGTGGTAATATCGACGTACTTACGATTTCTTCTATGATCAATAAAGGTCTCGTATTACGTGGTCGTATCTTCACTTTCTCTGTCAACCTTCCAGATAAACCAGGTCAATTGGTTGCTGTATCTGAAATGCTTGCAGATGCGGATGCAAACGTTATTAAACTTGATCATAATCAGTTTAAAAACCTTGACCGCTTCCATGAAGTGGAATTGCAAGTGACTGTAGAAACAAATGGTGAAGAACACATCAAACACATTATTGATACTTTCAAAAATAATGGTTACATTATTAAACGATTAAATTCCAGCGAGATTTTATCTGAATAGCTGGTCGAAAGGGTTCCTATGAGCGCAGAAACAATCAATGGGGCACGCATTGTCCTTGAAACATTGCATCGCCTTGGTGTAACCGACATGTTCGGTTATCCAGGTGGCGCGGTAATTCCAATTTATGATGAAATTTATAGCTTCCCTGAAATTAAACATTATTTTGTTCGCCATGAACAAGGTGCAGCCCATGCAGCAGATGGTTATGCACGCGTATCTGGAAAAGTAGGCGTATGCCTCGCTACATCCGGTCCTGGTGCAACTAATCTTGTTACAGGTATTATGACTGCTTACATGGATTCTGTACCTATGGTGGCCATTACTGGTCAGGTTGGTCGTCCGTTTATTGGTAAGGATTCCTTCCAAGAAGCAGATATCCAAGGTATTACCATGCCGATTACAAAACATAACTACCTTGTTCAAGATATTCGCGATTTACCTCGCATCATTAAAGAAGCGTATTTTATTGCTAGTACAGGTCGTCCAGGGCCAGTTCTTATTGATATTCCAAAGGATATTCAAACAGAAAAAATATCCATGACAGAATACAATAAATTATATGAAGTACCTATCCATCTTGAAGGTTATGATCCAACCTATAAAGGTCATCAAGGGCAAATTAAGAAAGCGGCTACACTCATTAAAAATGCGAAACGTCCGCTCATCATTGCCGGTGCCGGTGTATTGAAATCTGGCGCTATGGATGAGTTAAAGGAATTGGCAGAAAAGGCTCAAATTCCTTTAACAAATACATTAGTTGGCCTTGGTGGTTTCCCAGGTAACCATGAGCTTGCTCTTGGTATGGTGGGTATGCATGGCTCTGTAGCGGCTAATAATAGCACAGAAGAAGCAGATCTTGTTATTGCGGCCGGTATTCGTTTCCACGATCGCATTACAGGTCATCCAGATTTCTTCTGTAAAAAAGCTAAAATTATTCATATCGATATTGACCCAGCAGAAATTGATAAAAACGTTACTATTAACGTACCAATTGTAGGTGACTTGAAGCGAGTTTTATCTGAACTTAATGCGCTTGTAGAACCTACAACTCATGAAGCGTGGATCGGACAAATTCGTGAATGGCAAGCGGAATATCCTATGGTAATTCCTGAATCTAAAGATGGTGTATTACATCCACAATACGTATTATCTGAACTTAACAAGATTGCCAAAGAGGATGCAGTTATTGTAACTGACGTAGGCCAACATCAAATGTGGGCGGCTCAATTCTTAACTCATAAAAAACCTCATACCATTGTTACATCTGGTGGTGCAGGTACTATGGGCTATGGTTTACCAGCTGCAATTGGGGCTCAAGTGGGGGCACCTCATAAACAAGTTATCCTTGTTGTTGGTGATGGTGGATTCCAAATGACCTTCGAAGAGCTCATGATGGTTCGCCAATATAATTTACCAATTAAGATTGTTATCATTAATAATGGTTACCTTGGCATGGTTCGTCAATGGCAACAAATCTTTAATGACCGCCGTTATTCCTATGTAGATTTGGAAACGAGTCCAGACTTCTTGAAATTGGCAGATGCCTTTGATTTGAAAGCCGCTCGTATCGATAATGTAGAGGATTTCAATAAAGAATTTAAATCTTTCATTACATCTGATGAAAGTATCATCTTGGATTGCCGTGTAGCAAGAGAAGATAATGTATTGCCGATGATTCCAGCTGGCGGTACCGTAAGTGGTATGATGGGCAAGAAAGGGGTGCTATAATGGCGAGAGAACATCAAGTCTTAGTAATTGCAAAAAATACAGCAGGCATTGGTGCACGTATATTGGCACTCTTTAACCGTCGTGGTTTTAATGTTACAAAGATGACATCTGGCATTACAAATACACCAGGCTACGCTCGTATTACCCTCACCGTTGAGGCAGATGATCGCATCTTAGACCAAATTCAAAAACAAATTTACAAGCTCATTGATGTGGTAAAGGTTAAAGTTTTTGAAGATCATGATGTGGTATGCCGTGAGTTAATGCTTATTAAGGTAAAAGCAACTGCTGCAACACGCTCTCAAATTGTACAAATTGCCGATGTATATCGTGGCAATGTGCTCGATATTTCTCCTACTTCTATGATTATTGAAGTAATTGGTAGCGTAGAAAAATTACGCGGTTTCATTCAAATTATGGAAACTTATGGTGTCCTTGAAATTGCCAAAACTGGCATTACCGCAATGAGCCGTGGAGAAAAGATTTAGGAGATGGTTGTGTGAGTAGTGAATTACTCCATTATGAAGACGTCAAGTTTCGTCGTGAAGGTCGCGAAATTTTAAAAGGCATTAATTGGCATGTTGAAGAAGGGGAGAATTGGGCCTTATTAGGTCTCAATGGGGCTGGTAAATCGACGATGCTCAGCATGATTCCAGCTTACCAAATTCCTACAACAGGACTATTACGCGTATTTGGTCATGAATTTGGTAAATATGCATGGCCTAAAATCAAGGCGCGATTAGGCTTTGTTAGTTCGGCGCTTGGACAATTCCAGTCCACCTTGGATAAACAAGTGGTAGAAGATGTTGTTATTTCTGGTGCTTTTAATAGTATTGGTATTTATCAACAGGTAGAGCCTGAAGTACGTGAACGAGGACTGCAATTATTGTCTGAGTTTGGTTTGTCCTATTTGGAAGGCCATAGATTTCATACACTATCTGCTGGTGAACAGCGCCGCGTATTATTAGCACGGGCTATTATGGCTAATCCAGATTTGCTCATTCTAGATGAGCCTTGCTCTGGCCTTGATTTGCCTGCTCGCGAGCAATTCTTAAGAACTGTTGAGAATATGGCACGAGAGGAGCATAAGCCTTTTATTTATGTATCTCATCAAATTGAAGAGATTATGCCCAGTATTACACATGTAGCTATTATTAAAGATGGCCTCATTGTATATAAAGGCAAGAAGCGAGACATCTTAACAGATGAAATTTCTCCCGAAGGAGCATGTCCACACTGCAAAGGTTTGGGAAAGGTAAACCAGATAG